>JACQHT010000179.1 GCA_016198835.1 Planctomycetota bacterium
ATGACCAAATCCTCCTTTAGCCCCCTTTAATAAATGGAAAAGGGAGATTTAGAACTGTCCATCAACAATTACTCAAAGCGTCAATTATTTAACTTAACCTTAAAACCAATATCGTCCTCACCATCAACGGCGTCACCTGCATCATACGTTCCATCCTGGTTAGCATCAACAAGGATATCGTAATTGCCTCCGGTTAATGGTTTGAGCCATACTCTTTCACAGTTAATTATGCCGCTACTGCCAACCAGAACCGTATCTACATCATCACCAGGGACATTTTGAGGGTCGCCAAGATGGGTAGGACCAAATGTATCGCCAAGCGTCCAATCCCGGTCATCAAATACATATATATCAACTAAGTAGCCAGGGGCAGGAGCATTAAAGCCCGTTCCCTTTGCATACACATCATTACCCCTGCTGAATAAGTTATAATGTACAGGGTCCATACCTATTGTACCGCCGCCTGAGCACTTGCCCTTGGCATGAAAAACACCTAATTTACATTTTTTGCACCAGGGTTGTTTAGACGAAATAACCCGAGGAGCTGCGTAAGTGCTCAATGGGATGCAGAAAATAGCCACCAACAGCACAAAACAACCTAAAGATGATATGACCCCCCGTTTCAATAGCATGTATACTTCCCCCTTTCTCATTAATAATGTAGAAAAGTTCTAATTAATATAATAATAGAATTGCACGCAACAGCGCCAGATATTGCTTTTCCCTCTTTACCTTCAAGATACGTTTTCCGATGCGCTAATCTACAACCTTGAATCCCTGTTTACTACTTCTCCCATCAACAGCGTCACCCTGATTATATGTTCCATCCTGGTTGGCGTCAACAACGATATCGTATTTACCAGGCGTCAATGGGCTTTCCCATATCTTTGCGCATTTAAGCTTACCCCTGAAATTAGTAGTAGCTGTTACGGAACCGTTAACTATATAAAAACCAATTATATCGCCAAACTGCCAGGACCTGTTTTCTGTTACATATATATCTACATCCGTATCTTTAGAGAATTTGCTACCCTTTGCATAAACGTCTTCATCCTCATTATCGAAGCGATTTGCCCCTCTGCATCCCGTAAAGTATTTTCTCGCAGAAGTAACCGTTGGTCCATCATACGCATAGGATGATACTTGATGACAACAAATGAAAACGAAGGGTACCACAAGCCCAAACAATCTCAATAGATTTTTAAGCCTTACCACTGCCCACCCCCTTTTTTTGCAGAAAAGATAAGACGAATCTTTGATATTGGTCTATTTTAAGATTCCTGCTCAGGTTAACATATTAAATTGTTGTTGTCGTTGTTGATGTCGTTGTCGTTGATGTTGTAGACGTAGTAGTAGTAGTTGTTGTTGTTGTTGTCGTTGACTCTACTCTAAATCCTGCCCCGATAAATTCGTCACCCGGGTCCAAAACCGCCTCAAAACATCTGTCATTAATAGTATCCCCATCTCCTATTCCCCCATTATTATATTTACCATCCTGGTTAACATCAACAACGATATCGAACGCCTCTCCTGGTGGTAATGCTGTTGCTGTGTGGTCCCATATCATGGTACACGGCAGCACTCCCCCCTCATCTTCATCAGTAGTATTAGGGTCATCAACGGTTGTAGTTACTGTTTCTTTGCCATCGCCATCGTCTGAGCCTATGGAGTCGCCAAAATTCCATCCTTGATTGGTTTTTACGTAAATATCTACATTGGTGCCGGGGGGAAACCCTTCGCCTGTTGCATAAACATCATCTAATTGCAAAAAGAAATACTGTCTTGCAAGGCATGCCGTTTCTGGAGTCCCATCACCATCGAGGTCGGTAAGCCCAAGCGGGTCAACGGTAGCCGGTTCTGTGTCTGATACGCTTAGTCCTGTTCCAACAACAATAGAATCCACGGCATCGCCGGAACTGTATTCTCCGTTCTGGTCAACATCAGCAATAATATCGTAATTACCTTCCAATGCACTGTTCCAGATTTTTTCACATCCGAATTTTCCCTTTGAATTAGTAGTAACTGTTTCTGTGCCACCACTGGCATCTACGAGGGGGTCGCCGAATCTCCATAAACAGCGGTCGTCCTGCTCTACAATGTATATATCTACGTCTTTGTTCTTGGCAAGACCTTTGCCCTTTGCCCAAATCTCATCGCCTACGGCGAAGTTATTCTTTTTTTTACATTTATCGTTTATTTTTTTAGCAGAAAAGACCTGGGGAGCGGCGGCATAGGTTTGATATGATGGGTAAGAGATTATAGCAGCAGACAAAATAGCAGCGAGACACATCAACAAGAAATGGTTACTATGCCGCATGTTTTCCTCCTTCACATTATCTGTCTATTGCTATTGCTATATTTTTGCTGTCTCAGCGTTGAACGTATCCTTTTTCTGGTATTGCAACCTGAACCTAACACTGCTTAGAGATGAGAAAGCAAACCTTTAAGCGCCAGGCAGAAAATTTGTTATTTATTAATTAATCAATGACCTTAAGCCCACGTTCTTCGATTCGGTCAAATACAGCATCACCCGAATTATATGTACCATCGCAGTTAGCGTCAACAACGATATCATAAAATCCGGCAGTCAGAGGGTTTTCCCATATCAATGTGCATGGTATTTTACCCTTCGTGGTGGTATGTACAGTTACCGGTCCGTCTGCCAGGTCAGTACCGATAGGGTCCCCAAAGTTCCAAGTGCCTAATTTATTCTCCACTATAAATACCCATACATCTACGTCATGGAACAAGTTTTTTGCTTTTATATAAACATCCTCATCTACAGTAAATTTTTTCCCCTTCTTACATTTATCAAAAACCAGCCTATTAGGACGAACCTTGGTTCCGTCATAAGCAAAGCCACTCCATAGAGGATGACAAACTAAAGCAGAAAAAACTAAAATCCCCACAGCTAATATTAACGCCTTCTTCGCTTTCATCTTCCGCCCCCCTTTTACAAAACAATGCTATTTATAAGACAATATTATAATATTTCATTATCGGTATATTTGGGAATTAATTTAGGGTAAAAATCTTTTAACCTTAAAACCTGGGTCTATGCTTTTGTTATCAACAGCATCTCCATCTCCTGTATCAAACGTACCATCCTGGTTGGCATCAACAACAATATCATATTTTCCTACTACAGTCGGCGCTCCCCACACCATTGTTTTAAGGATATTGCCATTGGATGTGGTTTGAATGGTTTCTACACCATCAGAGCTTATATCAGTTCCAGTTAAAGGGTCGCCATTTACCCATTTTTTGTTTTCCGTTACATAAACATCCACGTTGGTCAATGGTTCAAAATTACTGCCCTTAACATAAACACTTTCATCAGTCTTAAATTTGTTTTCTGCTTCGCCTTTAAAATTGGTGATATGTACTTTGGAATGTTTCCTATGTTCACTTGCGGCACATAGATTACGGTCTGTGATAGTCAAAACAATGACAATACATGCCAGAAATACCCAATTCCAAATACTAACCTTCACAGAAGCCTCCTCTCCTTTTTAATTCAACTATTAAAAAACGATGGGACTGCTTCCAAATACTGCCAAAATTATATTCAAAGTATGTAGAATGTCAAGCTATTTTTAAAAATAATTCATAACACCATCAAAAACAAATACTTGTGTTTTGTTATTTATCACTCCCAAAGCAGGACATCCTTTTGTCGTTGCAGGGTTAAAAGATAGTCCGCTATACTTGTTTTTAACCCTGGCATTTTTCATTTAGCACTTGCAG
The DNA here is from genome assembly GCA_016198835.1 of Planctomycetota bacterium. Taxonomy (GTDB): domain Bacteria; phylum Planctomycetota; class Brocadiia; order Brocadiales; family Subterrananammoxibiaceae; genus Subterrananammoxibius; species Subterrananammoxibius californiae. The sequence continues at coordinate 3,748 of JACQHT010000179.1, forward strand.
GAGTTTTTCGAGATTGATATTGTGCATTTTGCTTGCCATTTCGACCGTGGCAAATTTTGCGACGGTCCTTCTTGCAATAGGATTTTTGAGCTGTTTAAATCCGAGTCCAATAAGCACATCTAACGTCTGAGGATATTTCTGGATTATGTCTCCTATCTTTGAATCTTTTGTAATCTTTATCGTCCCCACTTGTACGACCGAGGCGGATGGACTCCCAACGCTAACTTGCTCTTGAGCAGGCTCACACACTACCGACGCTTCAGTTATTTTAGCTTCTTCCTCGTAAGCAGCATTCATGGTTTTCCACAGGTTTACGCCGAATAAAGCAAGTCCACCCACTTCTATCCAGCCCGATGATAAGCTGGTAATATAAAACGGTCCTCCATAAAACCCGGTCATTATTTGAGAAGATACCCTTATAAAGATACCCGTGTTAAGCATGATAAACGTTATATCAGATAGCCGTGTACTGAATAGATTAATGCCCGTAAAAGTAGGAATCATCTTCGATGAGTATCCTATTATCATCATAGTGATAAAGCCGACCGTAATAGCGTGATTGGCTGAACCGTGGAAAAGATACGCCTGCTCAGGCTGTTTTAAGAAGGTTTCGAATATGAACATTATTAGGGCAATAATTAACCATGCATAGGCGGCTTTGATAGCCTTTTCATAGCTACGGTCCATTACTATATCTTCAAGTTCCTTTGTCTGTCTGCTAAATATTCTTATAGCATATATGAACATGAAGCCTGCGAGGACAATAAAGTAGATTGAAAGCTGTGAAAGCTTAAGAAAAACTACGTGGTTATATTTTAGCCATGTAGTGATAAAATAAATTGGTACAGCAATGTTTAAGATGATAAATGCGCTGTTTGCAAGCCATGTTATTGGTTTTTCGAGGTCTAAGAATGCATAGACGGTCCTGAGATTAATGGCAAAGATAAACATAATGGCAAAACCAAAGAGAAAGAGGTGAACAAAGGGTGCGAAGATTGATTGCGGGATTTCTTTTGAGGGGGATATAAATAAGTAAATGGTCATTGCAAGGTTAATCAGGCTATTTATGATGAACCAGACAACGCCTGCTACAAAGAACTTGTCAAACACCTCCAAAGGATTTGTGCTCTGCCTCATTGTGTTGAATATTCCGTATGCAAACAGGCACACAGCCACAACCAGCGCCACCCCGGATATTGGCAATAAAATATTTAATCTATCGTCAGGTATCGGCTGAATA
>JACQHT010000166.1 GCA_016198835.1 Planctomycetota bacterium
CTTATATGAAGTTATGCCTCATAGGGGCAATATTCCTGTCTTATCCGATAATTGTATATCAGGCATGGAAATTTGTCTCTGCTGGATTATATAAACAGGAGCGTATGTATGCAAAGCTCTTTACCCCGGTTTCTTTTGGTGGTTTTATATTGGGAGGGCTGTTTGGATATTTTGTTTTAATCCCGATTGGGTTACAGTTTTTGATAGGCATGCTCGGTCCAGGCATCGAGCCTGTCATTACGATGGGTCAGTATGTTAGCCTTGTATTCCTGCTGATTCTTGCCCTCGGTATAGTTTTTCAGCTTCCACTGGTAATGTTTTTTATTTCGAAGCTGGGGATTTGTCGGGCTGAGGATTTTGTAAAGTGGCGAAAGTATGCCATTCTTGTGGTATTCATTGTTGCAGCCTTTCTGACGCCGACTCCAGACCCTTTTACCCAGCTTGCCACGGCAATACCCATGCTGGGGCTTTATGAGATTGGTATCCTCATAGCAAAGCCTTCTAAAAAGAGCTTTGTCTATGTGGGCAGTTTATTAGGCATGACTGGCATTGGGGTAGGGGTGTTTTTTCTTTTATTTAATCTTTCTGCTGGAGCAACGCTTTTAAAGACAAATGAATCTGTTTACCTGCTTCCGAGGGGTGGTTCGAATTGGAAGCCCGTTGATGAGAAAATCAAGCTGTCTATAGGAGCAACATTAAAAACAGGAGAACAAGGGAAGGCGGCAGTATTATTAAAGGATGGTAGTTTGATTATTACTAATATGAATACGAGGATTAGAATTAACAAAGGGAGGTCTCTCGGTCTTATAACTGGACAGGTACTTATAACAATAAAAAAATCTGACAAACCCTTTGAGATTGCAACGGGCAATGGTAACGTAATAACCTCGGAGGGTGAAATTGATGTAGAAGCCTCAGAGTTCATGACAACAGTTACCGTTGTCAGGGGAAGCGCTACATTATCTGCTAATAATGAGGAAAAGAAGGTGTTTGAGGGAAGGCAGGCAAAGATGACGGTGGGTGGCGAGCCTGTTGATGTAAATGACATAACGAAGTGGGCGGGAGAAATAAAGCAATGAGTGATGAGCAATGAGCGATGGGTGATGATAAGTTAGAAGTAAGAAGGGAGAGGTTAGACGAAAAAAATCGTCTTACATCTCACATCTACCGTCTTCCGTACTCATTGCTTTAACTTATCGGAGAAGAAAGGTATTTAGCAAGCTCTTCAAATTGTGCCTTTCTTCTTCTTGCGTAAAGGAGCGTTCTTTGATACCTCTGAAGTTTCTCTCTTTTTTTGAGTTCCTGGACTTCGATGTCTTTTGATAGCCTGGGGATTATCTCATGCTGTGCTCCTATAAAGATTATGCCTGTTTCCCCATCATTCAGGGTTTCGTTAATTCGCCTGGCTATAAATTCATCCCTTCCTTTAAGTAATTTACCCTTTTCAAACTTGTACTTTAAGGCTGCTATTAACCGTTCAGGAGAGGATTTTGCTTGCGCTATTTTTATAACATGCCCGTATTCCTTCATTATTATAGAAAGCTCTTCTGTCTTTATTAGCTTTGCCCCTCTTTGTATTAACCTGGAGATAATCTCGTAGTTTTTACTGCCTTTACTAACGCCATCCTGAACAATCTTCATCCCCAGTTCTCCATTTTCGACTAATCCGTCCTGATATATTTTTAAGCCGTTAGCGTCTATTGTATCAAGGTAGTTAGAAATGGAACCCCACAGGGAAGCGACAGTCTCCTTGTGCCTTTTCCAATTCTCTTCGCCGCATAACGCCGTGCCTTTCTTGTCTATACTTGCAGAAACGCTGCCCATATCGGCGCTCATGTGAATAATAGGTACGTAAAGAAGTTTTTTCATATCCTTATTTTTTTCAACGAACTTGAAGTTTGTTGCCTACCAGGATAAACCTATCGGTAGACAACGATGTTTACCATCGTTGATTTTAACGTCGTTTTTCAACGGACATAAAGTCCGTTGTCTACCCTTTTCACCCTGGACGCTAAGGCATGTGAAAGCTGTACCAGGGCGGTTTTATCCTGGGCAGGAACTTTCGGGTCCTCCATCCACCCTAAGGCGCAGTCCTCATCTCCGAAGCCAAATGCCCTGAGTGCTACTTCCCACATACATGGTGCAGTACCATGGCAGTGCTTTTTCTTCAATCCCCCTAATTCCCCCTTTAATAAAGGGGGATACAGGGGGATTTCTGTCGTTTTCTTTAAGTTCGTTTTTGTTTCCATCTTTTGAACAGCGCTTTTTAAAGCATCCTTAATGACCTTCTTGAGATAATCGAGGTGAAAGGGCTTAGTAATATAATCGTCGGCATCCAACATCATTGCCGTTCTTGCCGACTCTATCGTACCATAGCCTGTTAGAATGACCACCGGAAGACCATGTCTGATTGCCTTGAGTCGGCGCAGTGCATCTATCCCTCCCATTACCGGCATTATTATATCCAGCAGAACAAGGTCTGGCGCATCCTTTTTAACTACATCTATTGCTTCCTTGCCATTTTCTGCAACCAGTACATTATACCCCTCCTCAGTTAAGGTCTTCTTGAAGAGATTGCGTAGCTCTCGCTCATCGTCAACTATCAAGATACTTGGCTGGTATACGCGCTTAACTTTTTTTGTCACGTTTTTGGGCTCTCTTTTTTTGGCAAGATTATTTGTAAGATGCCGTTCTTGAAGCGCTCCTCGGTATTTTCCAAATCAACGCCGGATGGTAGAACAATTTCTTCTCTAAATTCCTGGCTGCCTTTTTTGGCAAATATGACATATTTGTCAGGCTTTATATCTATGTCAATCTCACCCCTTTTGAAGTTACCCAGGTCTATTATTATCTGAATCTCAGAGGCTTCATCAAAGACGTCAACCATAGGTTTCTTGAATGACTTTTCGAGGCGCTTAAACTGTGGTTTTGTTGTAAAGACCCATGGCTTGATTGTCGTGCCAGAGGCACCCTCCAGAGGCGGGTGTCCGCCGTGGTGGACAGATTCGCCGTGGCGAACTTTGTCAGGCGGAGGTATTGAAACGGTGCCAATAGCTAAATCGCCTGTACGACCTACGCCTGCGAGTGGAACGTTTGACGTATCGCCACCCTCTTCGTAAGCGTTCTTGAGCTGAGCTAAAACTGCCTTGAAATTTGCAAGAGCTTGCCCTGAACTTGTTTCAGGGATTGATGGATGAGCAATCTTTTCTCTATGTCGCGTCGAAAAGCAAGTTCGAGGGACTTGCTTTTCAGCCCCTCGCATAGTCTTAATGTATCTGAGGCGACGATACGAGATTCTTTTCCTATCGGCTTGCTGTCTTTTTGTATATTTTTTCCCTATTTCGTCATCACTTGTCATCAATGTTTCTTCTTGTTCCTTTTTCATTTCCAGTAGATGGCAAACACTTAATTTTCGAGGGAAACGGATTGGTGCATTTTCATTATTATGTCAACGGCTTGGATGCGCAGGCTTGAGATGATGTGACAATTCTTACAGTCGGTCTTTCTTTCATCATACTCTTCGCAAGACAAAAGCGGTTCTACCTCATTCATTATCTTTTCTGCGCACTCGGCTTTACCTGCTAAGTCCTTTGTATTATTAATTTCACTGGTCAGTTCTTTGAGTACCGTTTCCTCCCCTACAAATTTTGGACAGGTTATGCCATTAATCAATTCTTCCACTTTTTCTTCTCCTTATTATATACTTTAACTACAGATTTGCAATTGGTGAAAAGCGGTAGACAACGAGGTTTATTCGCCTTAGGCGGATTGAAATCAACGGACCCTCCTGAGGCGGGCAGGCATGAAGTCCGTTGTCTACCAGCTTCTCAGCCTGCCATTGAAAGACTGGTAACAAAGCTATATGGAGGCCAGGGCCCGGTAAAGCGTACATCGAAGCCTTTTTTCCTTTTAATCCTTCCGAGTTCTCGCCCTAATTCCTTTATCCTATCCTTCCTTATTAGCACGGCTATATTCATTAACATCTCTCGGTCTCCATCCTTTTTTACCTTTGCAACATATATATCCTCAACCGGCTTTCTGGCATGCGCCAGGAACTTACGATAATACTCATCAGCCTTTCTTTCTAATTCATGTTTCAATATCTTTTCTATCTTCTGGCGGTAAAAGTAAGCAACACCATCGGTTTTCGTACTCATCTCCTGTCTTAATTTATTTATTTCCTCATTTTCTTTTACAATTGCTAAACTTAACATCCTGGATTCCCAGAAAACTTGTATCCCCAATTCTGCCTTATCCCTGAATTCCTCCAATTTTAACTTAAGTGTATCATATTTGGATTGAAGCCATTCTGTTAAATTCTCATCGGCAGTTTTTTGATTAGCAGGGGCGACTATAACGTCAAAACTCATGGGGATAACGGTACCAACGAGGTCCCACGCAGTCTCAACTACATTACTGTGTGCCACAACCCACGCTATCACACCCGAATCCCACCCTTTATAAGGCTCTGGACAACAGTTATGCACCAGTGCGCTGATGTCTTTGTAAGATATAGCGTAGACATTGTTCTTATTGATTCCAATATTACCAAAATTGTTCTTCTTCGTTGTGGGTATAATGCAGTAGATATACCTGCAACATAAGACTTGAGTCTTTCCGCCTGAGGCGGATGAGTCTTGGGTCATAGTTATTGACTCCCAATTTGAACTGGGTTTATCAATTGATTCAAAACATCATCCACTATATCATCCAGTCCACTTCTTATGTTTTGAACCGCTTCTCCCACCCCATGTTCTTCCTTTATTTGTTCTATGGCAACATCGAGGTCCATCAGGGCACGTCCTAATCTATCTACTTCTTCCTCAGTTAGACTTTTCCCTTCTATTCTTTTAAGAGCCTGGAGCTTCAGGGCATCCCTTATTATTTCTACAAGGGCAAGCACCAACCCCAGAACACCTTGTTTAACGTTTTTTTCATCAATTTCAATCACTTAGGAATACCCATTACCTTTTTGCGAGAAGGTAAGTCACAGGTGCGAATATCCCACTCCTTCATCATTCCGTACTTTAGCATTGTTTCCATACCAGCCACAGCTGCCCTTAAGTTTATGCCTATCAGAGGGATTCCTGCCAGGGTTATAACTATATCTGCACTAATCACCACTCCCTTTTCGAGGACCCTATCCAACAGGTCAACTAAGGTGGCTTTCCTATCTCTGGCTTGCACTGAGCGAAGTGAACGTGTTGGTTTCATTATTTCCATTTTTACCTCTTTTCAGCGCAAAATCATTTTATTTGGGTGGAGCCAGTCTCTGCTGGCTTGGCTCCGAGTCGGGTGCTAATCCAGCCACACCATGGGCATCCTGTATCGAGTAATTTTTCTTTAGTTGCCTCCTTATTACATTGAGGACATCGTTCCAGCCCTGCTATAGCATCCTCCCATGCACCAGCATCAAAATTGATTCCCGATGGAAATTCCAACCCGTATTTTGCCGCCGTGGCAAAAGAGGCTAATGCAGCCCTCATCTTAATTCCCAACAATTCAACACCAACCAAAGAGATGGTTATATCAGCATTAATCACTAAACCTTTATCGAGTATTCTATCTATGAGGTCAACGAGTGTGGCGCTCCTGTTGTATCCGTCCCTTTCAGGCTCAATTTCATAAGCCATTTTAATAGTTCTCCTATCTCGGTAGACAACGAGGTGTCCTTAGCTTTAGCTACGGAACACCGAGGTTTTATCCGCCTCAGGCGGATTGATTCTCTGCTTTCTATGAAAGTTTTTTAAGCCTGAGTTTTAGTATCCCATTTTTGTAGATTGATTGGATATCATTAGCACTGACCGGAAAGGAAAGGGGCATTTCTTTTCTGTATTTCCGCTTATCCGCCTCAGGCGGGTCCGAGTAGATGGTTAGGGCAAAAAGCAGGTCCCGACCCATGGCGTTCAGCCCTGGGTGCCCGCTTGCTTTTTGCTCCTTTATTTCATACTTTATGTCCTTTTCCTCTAATCCTGGCAATTCAGCTATTACCTCTATATAATCCTTTTCTTCAAATACATCTACTATCGGCTCTCTAACCCTTTTGTCAGGTTTGCCAGGTAGCTTTCCGATAACATCTTTTACGGTAGAAATTGCCCCTGTACCAATATTAACTGACACACCGAAAAGCCCTTTGCTCTTTTCATTTAAGTCTTTTATATCTTTGAGGTTGATTGCGGTGGATTTACTCTCATTCTGTAACTTTGTTATTACATCAATCAGGTTTCCTACACCCTTTAGCATGTCATCCAATCCGATATCTACCTCGACCTTTTTTTTATTTTCTGTCATACAGGTTTTACCTCCTTCCTCGCAACTCAATCTCATCCGCCATACATAAACCTGGCAAGAGAGCTTAAATTATTCATCCCCCTTATTTCCTCACGAAATAAGGGAATCTCAAAACTGCTATATTCAGGGAATTTTGCCTTTATTTCTTCAATATACGTCTGCTGTTCGTTGCGTAGTGGTGCACAAAAGGCACATTTTGTTTCAGGGATAACCATATTGGTTATAAGATATCGGCAGGGAATCTCAAGCTTAGCTATGGCACGGCATAGCCGCTCCGTCTCAATTATACCCATAGCTTCGGGAATAGTTACAACCACTAACTTGCTCTTCTTTTCATTTATCAATGAGGTTTGTATCCCTTTAATATCCCTTGAAAGTTTTACTAATTTTTCAATTGTACGTTCAAGTTGACACAGGCGCAGGGTTTCCCGATATTTCAATATTGTTCTAAATATAAGCTTGAGCCAATCCAGTATTATGTGGGGAAGTTCCAGGAAACGTATCAGATGGCCAGTTGGCGCCGTGTCTAAGATAAAGGTATCGTATTCATTTCTACCCGTCATCTCTGCAATCGTACTAAGGGCAATAATCTCATCCAGTCCCGGTGGGGATATGGTGAACAGTTCCTTCATCACCCTGTAATCGTAAGTCATATCCACGGAGCGGTGTTTGAGCGGGCTAAAGACCGTGTCTATTTCTTTCATATATACCTCGGTAAGCTCTTTTAGCATGCTTTCTGCGTCTATTTGAATAGCATAAAGATTGTTTATTTCATTTACTCGTGTTATCTCGTCTCCTATTGGATATTCAAAACTATCCGATAGGGAATGCGCAGGGTCCGTGGAAAAGACAAGTATTTTCTTATGTTTATTCTTTTTGGCGAGGTGGAGACCCGTTGCAGCAGCGACCGACGTCTTGCCTACACCACCCTTTCCTGCAAAAATAATGAATTGTAAATCCTTATTTAAGAGGCCTAATTTTCTGGTTCTATGGGGAAATACATTCTTGAATAACTTAATAAAGGGAGTGGTTTTTTTTACAGATTTAATACATGGGTCATAACCTTCGCCGAACAGAATTCTGGCAAATTCCCCTAAATACTCGGTTCCACGAACCTCATGCGGGAATAAGGGTATTTGGAAGATATTGTAGTCTGAGAATCTCTCCTCGACCTCCTGGATATGCCC
>JACQHT010000167.1 GCA_016198835.1 Planctomycetota bacterium
CTGAAATTCAGGTAAAGTTTAGGTTATGGAAGGGGTCCTATTCCAAAAGATTCAAAGGCTTAAGGAAGAAACGGTCTATCTTAAAGCAAACAAAGACAGGTTCATTAAAGGCTTAAGAACATCTGTAGATATCAAAAAGATAGTTGAAAGGTCTGTTTTTCTGTGTGCCGAGATGGTTTTGGATATCGCTGACCTTATTATTGTCAAAAAGGGTTATCCAAAGCCGGCAACATATAGAGAAGCTATCTATAATCTCGGGGAATTCAAAATTATTCCCGAAGATTTCGCTTATAACTTTGTATATATTGCAGGCCTAAGAAACTTCCTGGCACACGAATATTTGAAAGAGACCATCCCAACTCTTGAAGACTTTTTGAATTACAAAATGGCAGACATAGAAAAATTTCTGGGGTTGGTAGAGGAGAAGAAATGATTGAAATTGATGCAATTAAATCCACTCTTTCTAAAGAGCAATCAATATCCTTTGCCTATCTTTTTGGTTCAAAGGTAAAGAATAAAGAATCATATAGAAGTGACTGGGATATTGCTGTTTATATAAAAGATGAAATTCTTGAGAAAAATCCAGTATGGCAAAAATTTGACATAGAAAACAGGCTTTCCATTGTATTGAAAACTGACGCTGTGGATGTTGTTATCTTAAATTATATAGACAATCCCCTCTTTGGTTTTGAAATTATAACTAAAGGTATACTTATTCTAAATAGAGACGATGAATTACGAGTTGCTTTTGAAGGAGAAGCTTTAGGAAGGTATCAAGACTGGCAATATTTTATGAAAAGGCATATGGAAGTGGCTTAACGCCAACTCGTGTTTTGTGTTTCTTGTTTCGAGTTTGGAGTTAAAGGACAAACAAGAAACAAGAGACAAGAGAGGCGGGCTACACCAAGTCCCTTATATCCTTTAACCCAATCTTCTCACGGCTGATGAAGGGTTCTCCGAATTGCGTCCTGATTAGTGCGCCGTAATACCGGTCATAAGATATGATGAGGTTGCTGATGAGATTCCATCGTTCCTCGCTATAAGTAAATTGTGAGCGGTACACTTTAAGTATCTGCATCTTTTTTTCGTGCTCCTCGCTTATATCAATTATAAACGATGGGTGTATATGCACCCTCAGATGCGTGCAAAGATAATAGAATATGCGGGAAGGGTAACATGGTTCTCCTTCTATTTCAAGCGAGGTCACTTTTGCATAGAACCGGGCTGCCTCGCCAATGAGTGTACCCTGCGTATGGTCTGGATGCGCATCCTCCCAGTAAGGAAGAAACATTATGTCTGGTCTAATCTTGCGGATTACTTTCGCAGTCTTCTGGCGTGATTCTATATTATCAAATAAGAAGCGATTAGGAAGGTCAAGTGTAGTTCGGCTGATAATGCCGAGCAGTCTTGCTGCTTCTTGAGATTCCTTGCGGCGAGTTTCAGGGTTGCCATAAGGGGTGGGTTCGCCATCTGTGAGGTCAAGGATGTGTACCTCGTGTCCCAATTTTATTAACCTTAAGATAGTGCCGCCCATTCCCCCCTCAACATCGTCAGGGTGCGGTCCAACGGCAAGAATTTTTGTCATAGGGTAGGTTTGTCCGTCTCAGGCGGATTATCTGGTCTGGTTTCCAAAGCCCCATTCTCTGTGGCGAATTTGCCCTGCCTATGCTGATACATAGGGTCATGTATGTGTTGAACCCTGTCAACAAATTCCTTTACTGGAATAGATGTGTGCCAATTGCCTGTGAGTCTCCCAGCAGTCGTTAGTATTCCGAAGAAACCAATCAGTATGGCTGCGTAAAGGGCATAATGAATCTTTGCGTTAGGTCCGACTATTTTCAGGTCGAGTGCACCTGGCTTAGGACATGCCTGGACGCAATCATAACAAACAAGACACTCCGGGTCGGTAACGGTCTTCTTGTTTTCTACCACAATATAAACGGGACAAGCCTTTGTGCACTTACCACAGTCAATGCACTTATCCTTATCTCTTGCAACTCTAAAAGGGCTAATCCAGCCAAGTATGCCTAATAAGGCCCCGTATGGACAAAAATACCTGCACCAGAAATTCTTGTTAATAAATGAGCCTATTACAAGCAGTATTATTACAATCAGTGTTAATGTGGCCATCTCCGTGAAGAACTTCAACATCTTAACGTCCGCAACCCTGATGTAAGGCACATTTTGATAAAAGCTCTCGAGGGCGGTTTTATCCATTACAAAGAGGATATGCAAAAAAAATGCAAGAAGGAGGTATTTGACGGAACGCAGGACTATATCGGCAATTTTTGGCAGTCTGATATTTTTCCCGCCACATCCTTCGAAGCCCCTCCATAACCACTCTGATATTGTACTGACTGGACATATCCAGCTGCAGAATCCCCTCCTGAAGAATAGAGCTGTCAATAAGATTGTGACGAATATCACAAACCCTGCTGGATGAATCGGGTCTATTATTCCAGTAAGAAAGAAGTATTTTACACCCATCATGGCGCCTATCGGCAGGAAAGCCTCAACCCCTGGTGGTCTTGGAACAAACGTGGCAGTTCCACCACTTTCACAAAACTTAACGAATAGGTAAAATCTCCACCCTATAAAAACTATTAGGATGAAAAACGCAACCTGCACTAACCACCGTAATTTCTGTGAGTCAAATTTTAACCCCGAATTTCGCATCTTTTTATCTGCCCCTTCAACTTATTCCTTTATAAAAGCCAAACTAAGACAATTACTTTTAATATACGTTATAATAAGGAAATCTGTCAAGCCTTTTGTTAGTTTATATATAAAAATTTCATTGACAGGATAGGTTTTAGAAAATAAGATAAGCAAGACAGCTATTAGGGGGGACACATCCCATTTTTTAACAAACCATCTATTCTTTATCGAAAAAATGGGATGTGTCCCTACTCAAAAAAATGATACGCACTTTTCTGACAGATATAAGTAATCTCGATTTTGACCATCCAGAGGTTAGCCCAGAGGGTATTCGTGAAATTATTCCTCACAGATACGAGATGGAACAACTGAGCGGGATATTGAAGTTTGACCCTGAGAACAAGGTTATTGTGGGCTTTAAGGATGTCAGGGATGATGAGTTCTGGGTGCGTGGACATATCCCTGGAAGACCTTTACTACCCGGAGTACTAATGGTAGAAGCGGCTGCGCAATTATGCACATATTACTATAAAAGAACGACGCAGGATAGCAGATTCCTCGGCTTCGGTGGGATTGATAAGGTAAAGTTTAGAGGGACTGTAGTGCCTGGGGATAGGTTAATTATTGTTTGCAAAAACACCGAACTCAGAACAAGGCGTGCAATCTTCGATGCTCAGGGAATTGTCAAAGATAAG
>JACQHT010000192.1 GCA_016198835.1 Planctomycetota bacterium
AGTGTAGGTAAAGTAGTCGAGAGGATAATTCTACAAGGCATTGCAACAGGAAATGAGTTAGGGTTTCACCCTTGATGCGTCAAAGGCAAGGGAGGTGTACCAGACCAAATTTCCTGCAAGGCATGGCAAACAGGATGAGAGTTGAGGTTCATACTGTTGCCATGCCTTTTTTTTCAGACCGGTAGATTATGCCGAGCGTGGAGGAGGAAAACACCCAATGCGATTCAATTCAAAGTCAGGTAATTTGGTTTCAAAACTTTTATGTGGCATAGCAGGGGTGGTGCTTGTGGCCTTCTTTCTCCTTAATAGAAAAGAAGAAGTGCCCAAAAAAGAGTCTACGGGTCATGAGTTAAGCGTTGAGAGTCAAGACACAAGTTTCAGAACTCCAGACTCAAGACTCCAGACTCATCCCCCTAAGGCGGACAGACGCAAAACTCCAGACGCAAGTATTAATTCCTTCCCCTTTTTTATATCCAAACCTATACCTGCAGAAGGCACAGAGGAAGACAGCTTACATTGTTATAATGTTAGTATACCACTCGAAGCGGGCTCAATTATTGATACGAATTTAAAGGAACCAGAAGGAGCCAATTTGGCTTTAGGTATATTCAATGAAGATGGGACGCTTGCCTACTCTAATAATACTAAGAACGGAGGCAACGAAAGCATTAGATTTGTAATAACAAATGAGAAACTAATCACTATAGCGGTGGAAACAGTTGCCACGCCTCAGACCGACCAGCCAGTACAATATACCTTATCAGTTACATCTAACCCGGAAGAAAAAGGGTACTTCATCGAATCTTTCCCTTTTACTACATCAAGACCTGTCCAGGGACAGGAGAAGGTACATATATACCAGACTGTATTCCCTGTGGACAACGGAACAATAGTTGGGGCATGGCTAAAGACATCGAAGGATGCTGAGTTGGAATTGTATATCTCAGACGAAAAAGGAACGTTAAATTGCTCAAAAAAGGGTAAAGAGAAGGGCGAAAAAGAGGCGGCGTTAACGTTCTTTAACGGTGGCAAGGCATCCATTATAGTTGAAATGAAGAACCAAGAGGGTGCGCCTAAGGCGGGTGGCTCATATGCCCTTTCAGTAAATACCAAAGGCGTGGAACGCCTCATCGAAACCCTGCCGTATACTGCTTCTGGTTTTATGTCCCAAACAGATGCAGAAGGGGAAATGTGGCACTGGTATCAAATCTCCTCCAGTATTCCAGCAGGTGCGACTATCTCTGCAGACCTATCCATTAAAGGTAAAGCCGATATGGACTTAACAATCTTTGTTGACAGGGGCACCATTTCCTATGGCGCTAACCACGGCATTGGCGAGGATGAATGTGCAGAGTTAACTGTTGAAAAGGATAGTAAAGTATACATTATTGTAGATAACGTAGAAGGTGAGGGGAATTATTCACTAACCGTTACGAGCCCCGTTAAAAGCCCTACTTTTAACGGGGCAGGTACCGTTCCCACCAAACCCTGAACCTGACATTTTTGATTTGCATCTACAAATTTAAAAATTTTTGTTGACTGTACACATTTATTTTGTAAAATTTAACAGTTAAAGGCAAGCGGCCCGACCCAAAGCCTTTGGCTCTGGCTCACAAAGCTGACCGCTTTTGGGTTGGCTGGTGCTGAAAACTTCAAATTGGGACTTGCCTTTAAGAAAGCATTTATTTTGTAGAATTTTATGGTTTTTTGTTTTTAAAGAGGAGGGTGTGCTGTAATGAGAAGGAAGTACAGTAAATATTGTGTAGCATTGGGTTTGTCCTGCGCAATCATTGGTTTCTCAGTCTTTACTTTAAGAATGGGCTCTGTTGCGGGGGAAGAAGAGAAAAAATTTCAGGGATTCCATACCACATCGGCACCAGTGTCACCGGCAACCGCACCAGTTCCCGATGAAAAATACAGCCCAAAGATGACTACGGTAAAGGTTGAGGAAATCCTATCATACGAAATCGCAGTGCCAGAGGAAAAACTTAAAAAGAGACAAGTGGAACCTGTGGACTTAGAACTTGTAACGGCAGAAAAGGATAAGATTAATTTCCATCAGGTGGAATGTTTCTATTACAGGACCGTTACCCAGAAGCAGACAAGGACATCAAGCGCAATTACCTGCACGCGCACACGGGAAGGCCTTGAATACTGGCTTACAGATAAGACCAGGTTCGTCGAGTGGGGACCGTGGTCAGAATGGGTCTCCAGGTAATGATGCGTCCCTTTCATGGGGCGGGATGGCTACCTTGTTTACATACATGGTCAATAATGGGGGAATGGCATTGTAAACGGTGGACGGAGGAATCTACAAAGGGAGGATAAACAGATGAGAAGAAGGCGGATGTCTGTTAGATCTGATGCTTTTGTATTTTGTACGTTACCTTTGTTTACGGCTTGTGTATTGATATGGATGTTTGTGGTATGCGCATTTTCTGTTTGCTTAGTGAAGGACTGTCTTGCCCAGTTGGCTGAAACACCCTGGCCAACAGGCCTCCACGATTTACAGCACTCAGGATGCAGCCCCGTCAAGGCATCGCAAACCAATGAGGTTTGTTGGAAGTTTCAAGCGGAGGATACAATATGGTCATCTCCCGCCTTGGGAGTTGACGGCACCATATATATTGGTGCACACGATGGAAAGCTTTACGCCATAAGTAGCGACGGCAGTCTTAAATGGAGTTACCAAACGGGGAAGAAAATTATCTCGTCCCCAAGTATAAGCGCAGACGGCACTATCTACATCGGTTCCTATGATTACTATTTTTACGCAATAAAGCCTGACGGCG
>JACQHT010000172.1 GCA_016198835.1 Planctomycetota bacterium
CGGAACTGGCAGACGCGCTGGACTTAGGATCCAGTGGGTAACACCATGGGGGTTCGACTCCCCCCTCTCGCACCATCTTTTCCCATCGAAGAGGCGACCATGCTAAGTTCGATTCTATTCATTGGTAAATATTTTATAATAGCAGGTATTACAGCTATATTTATAGCTTCCCTTGCACTCATTGTATGGTCTTTGGTCAATATGGGGAAAAAAATGATGTTTATCTTCAAAGATATATTTAAACCCTATTCAAGCGAACAAAAACGATTAGATATAGAAGTAATTACCGTCATAGATGGCATCCTCATAGCAATACTACTCTATCTCTTTTCCTCAGGCCTTTTTGAGCTCTTCATTGGAAGGGTGGTTACGCCTGAGTGGTTAGTGGTTAAGAATATTTACGACCTGAAAGACTTGCTAATAAGTATGATAGTAGTTATCCTTGCTATCGTATTCCTGGAGCATTTAATAGAATGGAAGGATGCCAAAACGACATTTTATTTTGGCATTGCAATAGCAATTGTAATAGGAGCCCTAACCCTTTATGTAAAGTTTGTCCACAGCATACACTCATAACTCAATAACACCTTCAAAAGCTTTTCACACTTTTGGTACATAATTAGCCTGTGATAACATTATAATCTGTCAACGCTTCGATAATTTATAAACACGGCTTTTTATGGTGACACTATAATAGTGCCACCATTTACCAATATCTTAAAAGGGGGCAAAATGAGGGTTTCGGTAAGGCTGGTGGCATCGCTTACAAAACATATATTAAAGAACAAGCTTGCATCGAGGGAAAAGTTTCCCCTTGTGCTTATGCTTGAGGTAACCCATCTCTGCAACCTTGCCTGTAAGGGTTGTGGTAGGATACGGGAGTACAAAGAGACCCTCAACGAGCTAATGACCACCGAGGACTGCTTAGCCTCTGTGGATGAGTGTGATGCCCCTGTGGTCTCGGTTACAGGGGGGGGAGCCGTTGATGCATCCCCACATAGGGGACATCGTGAGTGGCATCTTGAGAAGGAAACGACACGTCTACCTTATCACAAATGGCTTACTTTTAGCTGAATCCTTCCCCAAACTCAAACCCAGCCCATATTTCAATATAAATGTACACATTGATGGATTAGAAGAAACACACGACGCCATTACTGGCATCCGGGGCGTCTTCAAGAAGGCTACAGAAGCGATTAAAATGGCAAAAGACTCTGGCTTTAAGGTATGCACTAACACCACGATTTACAAGAACACCGCCCCGGAAGAGATTGAGGAATTGTTTCTATTCCTCGAAAAACTGAAGGTGGATGGTATGCTTGTCTCCCCAGCGTTCGACTTTGGAGATAATAAAAACAACATCTTCCTCTGCCGTGAGGAGGTTCAGCAAAAGTTTGGATTTATCTATAATCTTTCCAGAAGGTTCAAGGTTATAAACAGCCCCCTCTATTTGAAATTCCTAAAGGGTGAGCGGGATTTACCTTGTTCCCCTTGGGGCAACCCGACAAGGAATTATCATGGCTGGAAAAGTCCATGCTATCTCATCACAGATACCCACTATGCTTCGTATCAGGAGTTTATGACATCAACCAATTGGGAGAAATATCGCTCAGGCTCGGACCCAAGATGCAAGAACTGCATGATGCACTGCGGGTACGAGGCAACCGTAGTGTTTAAGGGAGGCAAGAAATTCTCCGACATCCTCGAGATGGCAAGGCGGAGTTTTAGCTGATTCCAGTCCCACTGATTAAATCAGGGGCATGTTTTGAAATGCGGAATTCGGGGTTCGAGTTGAGAGTCGGGTATCGTGTAGGGGCAAACGGCGTTTGCCCTTCTTATCAATGGGCGAATGCCATTCGCCCCTACACTATTGCCTATATATGTGATAGCCACCACTTAAAAACTATATGATTTCCAACAATTAGGATAGAAAACAGGAACAAACTAACCAACACATGAATAATTAATTCGGAATTTTTTTTATTCTCTCCAAGTCCCCGGACTACATAGTAACCTTCTATTATAAATGCTAAGGGAATAAAAGAAATAATTGCCGCCTTATGTAACCTGTGAAGAAATCCCAGGATAGAATCCTCGGGTAGAAGTAATCCTGTGATAAAATATGAAACAAAAGATAGGAGATACACCACTCCCAATATGATTACTAATATGCCTGCCCGGTTTCGAGAGAGGTCCAGGGCATAGCTGCGAAGATATTGAGTACCGACATGAGCAGCCTTTTTCAGACGACGTTCCAAGTTCAAGTTATAGTCTTCAATCCGATGGCGATACTGCTCTTCCTGGTCATGCAGGCGCTTTTTCTCCAGGCAAGAGGCGATTCTCGCCCTTAGCAATATGGGATTAAAAGGTTTTGTTAAGTAGTCGTCTGCACCCTTTTCAATACACCGTACGATATTTTCCATATCATCAACGGCTGAGATAATGATAACAGGAATGTGACACAAAGAAGTATCGTCTTTCAAATGACACAAAACCTCGTAGCCGTCCATTCCTGGCATCAATATATCAAGCAGGACGAGGTCCGGAGGTTGCTTTCTTATTTGAGCCAATGCAGATAGTCCATTTTCCGCAAGGATAGAAATATGTCCAAGTGCATTAAGCCTCTCGTTCAGGATAGTGCGGTTAGCCTCGTTATCCTCAACGATAAGAATTCTTGCCGGATTTGTCATGACATTTTCCTCCGCTAATTTTCAATGCTTAAATATTTTTTAAGAACCGCAAATAGTTGCTTTACATGGATAGGTTTTGCCAGATGAGTGGTGCAACCCTTAGCAATATGAGTTTTTTCGGCTTCGGCGCCTGTACTGGCAGTCATGGCGATAATGGGAGTATTAGCAAATTCTGGTATAGCTCGAAGCCTTTGTGTTGCCTCCAGACCATCCATCACCGGCATCCGAATATCCATCAAAATCAATTCAGGTTTATGCTGCTTAGCCATCTCAATTGCCTCCTGTCCGTTTCTGGCAACCACGACCCGGTGTTTATGGACATTCAACATTTCAATTGCCATCGCCAGATTAACCTCGTTGTCCTCCACTATTAATATACGACGCCCTTTAGGGGCACCATTTTCTTTCAAGACTTCCTCCGCCTCTTTTTGTTCGGAAGGTTCTTTTCGTAACAACTTTTTCAGTGGTAAAGTAAACCAAAAGGTACTTCCTTTACACAGTTTGCTCTCAACACCGATTTTCCCACCATGTAATTCCACCAGTCGGCGTGTCAGTGCCAGCCCAATCCCTGTACCACCGAGCTGTTCATCGCGCACATTCTCTACCTGGTAGAATTCAGAAAAAATCTTATCAATCTTGTCTGCAGCTATTCCAATCCCGGTATCCCTGACTTCTATCCGGACTCCGAAGTCTCCACCATAGACAGCACAAATCTCAACTCGTCCTTCCTCTGGTGTAAACTTAAATGCATTTGAAAGCAGGTTCATAAGGATCTGTTTACACTTCCTACGGTCCGCCGTTACGACTGGTAGCGTCGGTTCAATTGACGTTTTCACATTTATCTTTTTCTTCCTGAACTGGCTATTCATCATGGATACTATCGTATTAATTAATTCGTCGAACGAAATATCCTCCATTTCAAGTTCCATTGCTCCTGCGTCTATCTTAGACACATCAAGCAAGTCGTTGATGAGGGATAACAGGTGTTCTGCGCTATTGCCGATTTCACTTACATATTTCATCTGCTTATCATTGAGGTTCCCATATAATTGCTCACTTAACAGATCAGTAAAGCCAATGACGACGTTGAGCGGCGTGCGCAGTTCATGGCTCATAGAGGAAAGGAATTGGGTCTTGGCTCGGTTGGCATGTTCTAACAGGAGATTGGCATCCTCAACCTTTTCAAGAGACTCGCGCAATTCCCTGGTCCTTACCTGAACGGTATTCTCCAGGTTCTGACGTTCTTCCGCCAGTTCTCTTGTGCGTTCAACTACGCGTTGTTCCAGCTCTTTTCGTGAGACAGTTGACTCCTGCAGGTCTTTGGTCATTTTATTAAAGGAAGCAGCTAAGACCCCTATTTCATCATGTGTTTCTATTGGAACCCTATCGTTGAGATTTCCTTGAGAAATCTTTTCTGTTGCTTTGACTAATTGTTTAATAGGTAAACCCAGGATGCGTTTCAGTAATAAATAAATCGCTAAACATGTTGTAATGATGAAAGGAATAATGATTGCCGCTATTATCCTTTTTGCTTTATTAAGTTTCTCTTTGAATCCTGAATGTGAAACACATAGATATACCCTCCCAATCTCCTCTTCCAATTCTTTTGGTATTCCCAGGATTAGTTCTTCGCCTAATTCTTCTGCAGCAGTCTTTGAGACAATAGTAGTAGTATATTCACTAATAGGCCCTACCTCTTTCGACCCTTCTTCATAAAAAAAGTTTTTGCTTTTGTCCTCAATCCGGCAGAAAACAATATCCCTTTGTGCCAAAATTCCTTTTGTTAACCTGACAATTGCCTCCTTGTCCTCGATTAATAGTGGATATTCACTATTGAAAGACAAATTATTCATAAGAACCGTTACCCGTTCATTCAATTCAAGCCTAAGAACACGAGATTGATAACGGATAACAAAATATCCAAGCGCAAGACCAAAAAAAACAATCATACAAAATGCAAGCAAAATAGCTTTTGTACTAATACCGAGTCTCATCTGCCAAAAACCTCACTTGACTCTTTTATTATGTCCGAAGGAATTGTGATACCCATTCTTTCAGCAACCAGCAGATTCAAAGAAAATTGTACCGTTCTCGGCCTTGCTGGCGCTATATTCTCAGGTTTTTCCCCTCCAAGCACTCTCAGTGCAATTTCTCCAACCTGACTTCCAATATCATGATAGTTGCCCTCAAAAGAAACAAATGCCCCTGCCTTGGTATAAGTTGAGGACAGTCCAATTACTGGCAATTTCTTCCTTAGACCTTCGAGTAATAAATATTTTATTGATTGACTGAAATATATTTGTGTGTCTGGAATCATCAGGAAGGAATCTATCCGCCAAGAGATGTCTTTAAATGCATCCTTGAATTCTTTTTCTGAACGAATCTCTTTTCCGATAAGCTGAAATCCCAGCTCTTCACACTCCTCTAACATTTCCTTATAAACCGGAATTGTTTTGGAAGTATATATCACGCCGATTCTCTTTACATAAGGTAGAATCCTCTTAATATGTTTTAGCTTTACCTTAATAGGTATATCCAGAGAGACTCCGGTAATATTTGAGTTAATAATTTCCTCGGGGTTTAGAACCATGGAAAAAACAACGGGATTGTTCTTTACCTTTTCCTTTGCAAGTATTAGGGACTGGGGGCCTATAGTAAAAACAACATCCGGGTTTTCTTCAGCTATTTGCCGAAAGATTAAATCAGGTTTTTGCCTTTCTAAATAAAATTCTGAATAAATTAAGGAAACTTTCTCTTCTTCAAAAACCTCTTTGATTCCCTCCCAGGTTTGTCGGTAAGGTTCTATATCAGAAGAAAAAATAACCGAAACCTTTGCTTGGGCAGACGCAAAATTCAGGTTCGAAGAAAAAATCAAGATAAGAATAACTATATAAAGTCTCATTTCTTCCCTCTTGCAGTTAAGTCGTATCTTACCACTTCCATGTAATCTTTGCGTAAACGCTGCGAGGCACCTCACTCTCTATGGCTGAGTCAGAAATAAGTTCCTTATGCCGATTATCGAGCAGGTTCAACACCGACAGGCTCAACTCCAGGTCATCCATCGGATGCCATCCCAGACGTACGTCCATGCGTGTATAACTGGGAACTTCCAGAATGTGAAGCCTGGAAATATAGTACAATGCTGTATCTTGCTCCAGATTGTAGGGTAAGTTAAGATAGGAGCGAATCTGGAACTGATGCTCTGGGCTGCTTCCCTCTTTGTTCTTATCAGCGGTAGTATTCCCACTCTTCGACTCTATGTTCATATTCATATTGAGCCATGTGTAGCTCGGACTAAGACGCCAGTTTCGCATTGCTTGATAGTTCGAAGCGACCTCAATACCCAAAGTCTCTCCGTGCATAAAGTTATCTTCAAACACGGGAATGACCAGATGAGGAGGCGGAGGAGAGGTCTCGAATACTGGAGCGCTCGTCTCCGCGGTGAAGAGATCGTCATAGACGTTGTAAAAGCCCGCCACGTCAATGGAAAGCCTTCTTGTCAGTTGATGACGGTAGCCAATCTCATAAGCAAGCACGTTTTCAGACTCTATGTCCTCGTTGCCTACAACCCTAATGACGACTGGCGTACCCCTAGGGCTGGGAGATGCCGCAACATTTAACACTATGTTATTACTTGCGCGTGAAGGCGTGTGAACGGCGCGCGACACGGCGCCCCAGAATAAATAGCTCGGATGTGGCTGCCACTTGATTCGTGCACTGGGTTGGACTTCAAATCCGGTGTAATCGTTGTGCTCGAACTTAGACCCCATAGTCAGCCATAAGTTTTCCATGATTGTAATCTGGTCCTGCAGAAATACACTGAAAAGCTGTGTTTGTCGTTCTTCAGGGTCAAACGAAACAGAGAAGCTGCCCTTAAGTTTATCCGCTACCAGGCGGTAGCCCATACCCCAGGTTATCTCCTGTCGGTCTCCGAGGAGAAAACGGTGTTGAAAGTCAAGGTCGTAGGTGTCTACGCGCTGGTCTAAGACATCCCTCTTGCGCTCGGCGTTATCAAAATAGGCTTGTAAGGTAATATCTGACTCCTCCGATAGGCTTCGCCGCCAGCGTAAAAGCACGTTTCCACCGTTGACGTCCTCTGGGTCTGTAACCTGTAAAGTAGCTGGCGGGGATAAAAAGGCTCTGTAAGTGGTCATACCTGACCTGCCATCATAATAATCCCCCATTACTGTGAGTGCATCCTGATAGGAGATGTCCCAATCCAATCGGAAACCCCCGCGTTGTGCCTGCCACTGGTCGTTGCCACCTACGAAGTCATCACGGTTGAAATACTTTGCATAGGCGCGGAAATAAACATCATTGCCCATTTTCAAACCATAACGCATTGCGCCGAAACCTTCTTCACGGTCCCCGTAACCGGCATGGAGCAGTCCACCTTGAGTGTCCTTTGCACTTTTGGTGATGATATTAATTACACCGTTCACGGCATTGGCACCCCACAGGGTACCGCCTGGACCTCGGACTACCTCGATGCGTTCTATATCCTCCAGCA
>JACQHT010000174.1 GCA_016198835.1 Planctomycetota bacterium
AACCTCTT
Organism: Planctomycetota bacterium; assembly: GCA_016198835.1. Taxonomy (GTDB): domain Bacteria; phylum Planctomycetota; class Brocadiia; order Brocadiales; family Subterrananammoxibiaceae; genus Subterrananammoxibius; species Subterrananammoxibius californiae. The sequence continues at coordinate 9 of JACQHT010000174.1, forward strand.
AACAATTATCTTTGCATCGGAATGTTTACCAATCGCTCTGCTTATTCGGCACTCATCCGTTTTTAATCCGGCGTACTCGACCACCTTTAGTACCTTAGCAACCCTTAGCAGATAATTAATATGCCAGTGCATCTTTTTATTGTGAGAAAGGTGTCTTGCAATCCTCTTTTCCATATTGTTTTGAGCACTGCCTGTATAAACATAGTAACCCTTTGGAAACTGAAAAGTCCCGAGCATGCCCACCTTGAGGCGGCGGTCTTTTTCAAGCTTGATAAGTAAGTTATAGACGCCTTTCCGTGCCACCCCCACCTTAGCCTTCCTCCCTCGAGGGGTAGAGAAGGGAGAGGGGGTTCTGTTTTTCATAAAAACACTCATGCGTTTTTCACCGAACAAATGATTGCTTTTTGGAACATATTCTTATAATATAAGATAAAAAAGTTCAAGAACAAAATATGCAAAAGATTAGACTACAGACTCATTCACGTACAGAACTTCTGGAAATAACACAACAGGTGGAAAATATTGTGCATGCTTCTGGCATTCAAGAAGGCATCTGTTATGTGTATGTGCCTCATACAACAGCAGGAATAACAATTAATGAAAACGCAGACCCTTCGGTTCGGAGGGATATTCTGAACACGCTTAACAAAACTATCCCTTTCGATGGCAATTATACACATGCAGAAGGGAATGCCGCAGCTCATATTAAATCTTCGCTCGTTGGTACCTCAGCATCTATCCCAATCAGTGCCAGCAAGCTTGCCCTCGGAACATGGCAGGGCATCTTCTTCTGTGAATTTGACGGTCCTCGCAGCAGGGAAGTATTTATTCAAGTAATAAAGAGTGAGGCTTAGGGCCTAAGGAATTATGAATACACTAACAGTAAATGTATGCCCATGGAACCTGAGAGACATTGCAAAGGTTTTTGGATTCTTCCTCTTTATGATGCTTGTTGGCTCACCGCTAATGCTCAAACTTATAGACTCAATATTCAGAGTAAATGCCTTAGAATATTTTGGTTCAACCAGTGTCATTATATTTTTCTCAATGCTTACGAATATACTTACTTGCCTTTATGTGTGTATGATTGTGCGGGTCAAATACAAACAACCCTTCTCAACACTTGGCTTACAGTCCGCAAATTGGGCAAAAAATATTCTTCTGGGTTTTGGCAGGTATCTTACCATTCTTCCTATAATAATCCTCACCGGTATTTTTGTGGATTTTGTCGCTCGGTATCTTGGCGTAACGCCAAATCCTCAGGAAATTACCATAAAGATACTCCAAGAAAGTTCGTCTTTCGTGCTGGCGTTCACGGTATTCTTTGGTACATTAGGAGCACCGTTTATCGAGGAGTTTCTATTCCGTGGGTTTTTACAACCTGCAGTAAGGTGTATTTATGGTAAGTCCAACGCTATAATAGCCAGCGGGTTTATCTTTGCCTTGGTTCACTTAATCGGAGACCAGAATATTTATGTCTTCTTCCAGATACTTATCTTAGGCATATTCCTCGCTTATCTCTTTGAATATACAGGTTCACTCGTGGCGCCCATTGGCGTACATATTACCCATAATTCCTTAACCTTAGGTTATCTGTTCCTTTACAAGCATTCTTCATTATCGTTAGGCTTGTCCTGAACGGAGTGAAGGAATGGATTAATTGAAATTTGTGAGTATTCATATTGCAATTGCAAAGGATGAGGCGTTCAATTTCTATTATCAGGATAGCCTTGATTTGCTTGAGGAACTTGGGGCTGAACTTATATGTTTCAGCCCCATTCACGACGCTGCGCTTCCGGACGGTATTGGAGGTATTTATATCGGTGGTGGCTTTCCAGAAATTTATGCCGATAGGCTTGAGGCAAACGAGTCCATGCGCAAATCAATACAAAAGGCTGCCGATGGGGGCATTGTTATTTACGCCGAGTGTGGTGGGATGATGTATCTGCTTGACGAACTGATTACCTTCGACGGCTGTAGCCATAAGATGTGCGGGGTACTAAAAGGAAGTTCAAGGATGGAGACCAAAAGGCAGGGACTGGGTTACATTACCGTAAAAGCAAGAAGCGATAATATATTGTGCAGGAAGGGCGATTCCTTCAGGGCGCATGAATTTCATTACTCATCTTTACTTAATTTGCCACAAGATACATCCTACGCCTATGAAGTGATTAAAAAGAATGGGGCCGCCTTAGGCGGAGCAAAGTATGACGGCATTTGTACCGATAATGTGCTGGCATCATACGCCCATGTGCATTTTGCAAGTAAACCCGTACTGGCAAAAAATTTTCTCTATAGTTGTGTAAAATCCCCCCTTTCCCCCCTTTATTAAAGGAGGGGCTTATTGAGGTAAACATGAAAACAGGTGTAATAGCGCTTGCCCACGGCAGCAAGGCAAATGGTGGTAATGACGGGCTTTTTAAGATAGTTGAGATGCTCGAGAATATGGGCAAATGGGCTATTGTCCGTCCAGGCTTTCTGCAATTTGCCCAGCCAACATTTACACAGTCCATAAAGAATATTGTGGAAGAAGGTGCCCAAAGGGTTGTCATCCTGCCGCTGCTCCTATTTGCAGGAAATCATGTCCAGAGGGATATACCAATAGAGATAGAAGCTGTAAGGCAGAAATATCCCCACGTTGAATTCCTCTATGCCAGTAACCTCGGCGCTGATGAACGGATTGCTTACATTGCTGCCGATAGGATTGATGAGGCAATTAAAATGTGGAATGCGGAGTGCGGAATGCGGAGTGAAAAAACTCCTACAAATTCCGAAATTGAAAGCCCACAGGCTATACTTAAAGAAAGCTTCAGGATAATTGACAGGCTTGTAAATCTCAGCAATTTTGATGAGCCATACAGGCAGATTGTACGCAGGGTTATCCACGCCTCTGGCGACCCTGAATATGCAAGGTCTTTAATTATTCATCCACATGCCGTTGATGCGGGAGTAAGTGCGATAAGAACTGGAAAGCGCATCGTTACAGACGTAAATATGGTTAAGGCTGGGATAAACAATAAAGCCATAGAACGATTTGGAGGAAGTATTGTATGCAGGATTGCCGATGCCGAGACCAGAGCAAATGCAAACGCATCTGGTAAGACCCGCGCCCTTACTGCCATCCAGCGTTCAATTGAAGAAATGGCAGGTGGCATTGTTGCAATAGGGAATGCCCCCACGGCGCTTTTCGAGATTGTAAATTTAGTAAATGAAGGGAAGGCTAACCCTGCTTTGATTATCGGTGTGCCTGTTGGATTTGTAGGTGCTGCCGAGGCTAAGGAAGCCCTACGTGGCGTTAGTACCCCTTATATTACAAACATTGGCCGGAAGGGTGGAAGCGCAATCGCTGTGGCTATTACAAATGCTTTGATAGAGTTTGCAAAAAAATCATAACTATGACAACTAATCTTCGTAATGGTTACACAACAGGCACCTGTGCTGCCGCTGCCTCTAAGGCATCTGCTATCGGGCTTCTTACAGGAACAATTCCCGATACGGTGGAGATTAATACGCCCATCGGTAAGGTGCTTAAACTTACAATATTAGAAAAGAGCATCTGCAGCGACTTCGCTGAATGTGCCATCAAGAAGGATGCAGGGGATGACTCAGATGTAACACATGGTTGTAGGGTCTTTGTAAGGATAGAATTAATCCCCCCTCAACCCCCCTTTGTAAAAGGGGGGAATGGGGGGATTATCATTATAGGTGGCGAAGGCGTTGGCATAGTAACAAAACCCGGATTGCAGATACCTCCCGGTGAACCAGCAATAAACCCCGTTCCCAGGCGCATGATAACGGACGCTGTAGGGGCGGGGTTACCCCGCCCCTACGATGCTGGTTTGAAGGTAACCATTTCCGTACCTAACGGCGAGGAAATTGCAAAAAGAACCTTTAACCCAAGACTCGGCATACTTGGAGGAATTTCAATCATTGGCACAACAGGGATTGTCAAGCCAATGTCCGACGATGCCATTAAGGCTTCCCTTGTCCTTGAACTCGATATTGCCAGAGCCTTCGGTTTTGATACCGTTGTGCTTGTCCCGGGAAATATCGGGGAAAGGGCTGTATTGCAATGGGTAGGAGCACGTTGCAACGTGCCCCTACAAAAGGAGCAGGTGGCGTTGATGAGCAATTATGTCGGGTTTATGCTATTAGAGGCGGCAAAAAGAGGTTTTAAAAAGGTGATACTCGCAGGTCATCCTGGTAAGCTTGCAAAATTAATCCGTGGAGATTTTTACACCCATAGCTCAAAATCAGAAAGCGCTAATAGCCCGATAATAAATATATTGAGGACTTGTTGTACAGACAGCATATTACAAGAAACCATAAATTCTCCCACCACTGAAGGCATAATAGAAATCTTGAAAAAGCACGGGTATCTTTCCATATTCAATACCGTTGCCAATAAAATCGAAGACGCCGCCTTAAGGTATGTAGGGGCGGGTTTAAAACCCGCCCCTACCGGATTAAAAACAGGAATAATCTTGTTTAATATGAAATGTGAACCGATTGGCATATCAAGGGGTGCAGAGGATTGGCAAAAAGAATTACAAAGAAAATCACAATAGTAGGTTGCGGTCCTGGTGCAATAAACTATATCACACCAGCAGGCTTGGAATGCATACATAATGCCGATGTGCTTATAGGTAGTAAAAGACTCCTGGACACATTCCCCCTGATTAAATCGGGGGCAGAAAAGATTAAAATAGAAAAAAATTACCGCCCGCTCCTTAACAAGATTATTTTATTAAGCAGAACAAAGAACGTTGTAATACTTGTAAGCGGCGACCCTGGTTTTTACAGCTATGCGAGGCTTGTTATAGAAAAGTTAGGAAGGGCAAATTGCAATATCATTCCTGGCATAAGTTCTGTACAATTTGCCTTTGCCTCTATAGGAAAATCCTGGCATGACGCCCATTTCGTAACCCTGCATGGACGGCAGAAGGGCATTGATGGGCTTATAAAAGCAGTAAAGAAGCACGATACCGTGGCTGCGCTAATCGATAAATCAATTAGTCTAAAGACGTTAGCCCATGAGCTTCTAATGGCAGGTATTACTAAAAGAAAGATATTCGTATGCGAAAACCTTTCTCTTCCAGACGAGCGGGTGAGGGAGTTTAACCCTGTTTCTCTACAGAGTGCCGATGCAGATGGCTTGAATGTGATTATTATACTCAACCAGTCCTGTCATTCCGAGCGTAGCGAGGAATCTCGACCTTATAAACGTTAAAAATTTAACGGTAGACAACGAACTTTACGTTCGTTGAATCAACGATGATAAACATCGTTGTCTACCTAA
>JACQHT010000173.1 GCA_016198835.1 Planctomycetota bacterium
GACAATTTATCATATTCCTGATATTCCCCCTTTAATAAAGGGGGATTTAGGGGGATTATCAAGGTCAACGCTACAAATAGGCGAACCGTGCGTAATAGCACAGGAGACTGGCGTAACAACTGTAGCAGATTTTCGCACCCGTGATATTGCCGCAGGCGGGCATGGCGCACCGCTGGTACCTTATGCAGATTTTGTCCTTTTTAGAAGCGATACTTATAACCGCGCTATCCAGAATATTGGCGGAATCGCAAACGTAACATTCTTACCAAGTGCTTGTAACCTTAAAGACCTTATCGCCTTTGACACAGGACCCGGTAATGTCATAATAGACCGCATCACGGAAATAGTAACCAATGGTAAATTAAAATTCGATGTTGATGGCAAACTGGCAACTTCTGGAAGGATTAATGATGCCCTGCTTGACCAGTTGCTTTCTCACCCGTATTTTTCCAAACAACCACCTAAAACAACCGGCAGAGAGGACTTTGGTATCCAATTTTCTGATAAGCTTTACAGTGAGGCAAAACAACCCGCCTCAGGCGGATTAAGCGATGCGGACATTCTAACAACAGTAACAGCTTTTACAGCAAGAACGATTGCAGAAAGTTACAAAAGGTTTATCCTGTCACAATATGAAATTACAGAGGTTATTCTAAGCGGAGGAGGCTCACGCAATCTTTTTCTTGTTGAGCTTCTTAAGGGGTACCTTTCCCCTGCGAAGGTAAGAATGGTTGATGAGTTTGGAATACCGGGCAACGCAAAAGAGGCAATAGCTTTTGCAATCCTCGCTAATGAAACAATAAGCGGCAATCCTAACAACGTTCCCTCAGCGACGGGGGCAAGGGAGGCAGTGATATTGGGGAAGATAGCCCCATCAATGCAAATTTCAAAACCAAGAATTGTAAAATGAAAAATGCAAATTTCAAATTTTAAATTTACAATTTTGGGAGGTAGGCTATGTCATGTGTGCAGGGAAATGCAAAGAAAAGGTTGTGCCTTTTCCACCCGCCTTAGGCGGGCTTTGAACCTCTATTTCCCCACCATGCGCTTCAATTATCCTTTTGCTTATTGCCAGTCCAAGGCCAACGCCGTTCCCCTTGGTGGTAAAGAACGGGTCAAAGATTTTATCCATTATTTCTTGTTTTATCCCGGTTCCGGTATCAGAAATCATAACCTTAATGCAGGGAGAAAACCTGTCGCAATTAGCGGCTACAATTGAAAGTGCACCACCATCAGTCATGCTGTCCAATGCGTTTATTAAAATATTAACTACAACCTGTGTAATACTGTTAGCATCTACATAGACCGGCAATAAATCATCATGGAACTGCTTGCGGAGAGATATATGCTCTACCTCAAGACGATGGTCAACGAATTTTAACGAGCTTTCAATTATTTCCCTTATGTCATGCTCTGCAAAGTTAAGAAAATGGGGTTTAGAGAAGGCTAAAAGACCCCTGACAATGAATTCAATACGTTTAAGACCCTCTGCCATCAAGTGCATAAATTCTCTGGTTTGCTGGATATTATGAGGTTCGCTTTCAATAAGCTTTACAAAGTTCTGAAGACCTGCTAAAGGATTATTAACTTCGTGGGCGACAATAGCTGCCAATTCTCCTACCACAGCCAACCGTTCTGCACGAATGAGTTGCTCCTGGAACATCTTTCGTTCGGTAATATCCCTGTAAATCTTTTGTACAACCCTTTTGTCACCATATTTAATAATGCTTGCGCTAATGCTTACAGGAACAATCTTTCCATCCTTTCTCTTCTGTTCTATTTCATCGAGGACACCGGAGCCCTCCTCTATGACCTTTTTCCATAGTTGTTTTGCCTTGTTAGCCTCGTGCTGTGGATGGATTTCCCATATCTTCATTCTTAGTAAATCATCCTTTGAGTGTCCAGTAAGTTCTATAGCCTTTTTATTTGCATCAATTATTTGAGCAGTGCCCATATCCAATGTAAAAATGGCATCGTTGGCAAAATTTATTAACTCCCTGTACTTTTCCTCGGATGCCTGCAATTGGGCTGTCCTCTGGTTGATTTTTTGCTCCAGGATGGTGTAGAATTCCCTGAGTTTCACAGCCATTTGATTAAATTCTGATGCCAGCATCCCTATTTCATCTTGAGACAAGACCATTATTTTTTGAGAAAGGTCTCCAGCGCCGATGGCATTTGCGCCTTTTACCAATTTCAGCACAGGTCTTGTAATGCTGCGTGCAACAAGGAACACCGCAGTAATAACACCAATGGCGGAAAGCATAACAAGGATAAGCATTCTCTTTTTTAATTTCTCTATGGGGGCAAAAGCCTCCTTAACGTCCTGTTTTGCAAATAGCCCCCACTCCATCATTGGTATGTGACGATAGGCGCATAGGACACGAATATTCCTGTAGTCCACGGTTTTAGTGATACCTTCATGGCCGCTTAAACACATAATCGCTGGCTCAGCTATTGGAGAACTCTGGGGGATAGTAAGCCTCAATGCTGCATCTTTATCGTGGCGTAATTTATTTAAGAAGAGTATACTCTTGCCTTCTTTACGGACTAAAAATGTTTCGCCTGTTTCACCCATCCCGGGCCAGTTTTGTATTAGCGGCTCAATACTGTTTCTCATGCTTAATCTCAAAAGAACCACTCCAATAATCTTATTTGATAATTCCATCGTCACGGGATTTACCTTGTGAATAGCGCCGAAAAATGTCATACCTACTTGCCCAAGATGGTCTGAATAATAGATATCCTTTATTGAAATCCCCTTCTTCGTCAACGTATTTGTATATGATTCAAAATCTTCGTCAATCCTACCCATATTGGTTTCAGTTGTAGATACAATTATTTCTCCATTTACCGCATCCATTATGGCTATCTCGTCGTAACATTTATACTCCCTCTTTAATTCCTGAAGATATGATAGGAGCTTATTATAATACGTTTCCCCCATTTCTGATTTGAGCATGTTTTCGATTGTATCGGATGCCCTTCTTATATAGAGTAAACTCGTGAAACCAGCTTGAAGAGAGTTGTCATTAGATAATTGCACGGTGTCCACCAACCTCTCCTTCAACCAGTTATTAAGCTCAACCTTTTTTAAATCAGCTATAGAGGTCATCTGCTCAACCACCCTCAATTCGAGGGCGTTCTTTCCGTTGCAATAAGCAATAATGCTCACTATTACAAGAGGAAACATAGTCATGAGAACGATGCAACCTACAAGCTTTCCTCTTATACTCCGAAATAAATTTTTCTTTAGATATGCAACTAATCTGTTCTTTAATGAATTTAGCATAACGTTATTAAAGGCGAAGAGGTAAAAGGCTAAAAGGTTAAAAACTAAAAAGGCAAAAAAACCTTATTTTTTACCTCTTCACCTTTTCCAATCTTGCATATTCAAGCAACAACTGCTTTTTCCCGCCAATATTGAAGTTTACAAAGGCGGTTAGATTTTTCCTTGAGCCAATAATCTTGAGTATCCGTCCTATACCAAAATGAGGATGCCTGACAACGTCTCCTGGTTTAAATCCACAAAAAGATTGTAGGGGCAGGACGGTGTCCTGCCCACCCATGTCGTCATTATATTGTTCATCGTAAGAGCTTGTCCTGAGCGTGTCGAAGGAATGGTAATCATGTTCGTAAGTTTTATCAACCTCTTCAAGTACCTCAGGTGGAATCTCGCCAAGAAATCGTGAAGGTGTACAAGGTACAGTTTGACCGTAACGTGTACGTTTCTTTGCATAAGTTAGTATTAGTTCTTCTTGCGCTCGTGTAATGCCAACGTAGAGGAGTCGCCGTTCTTCCTCGATTTCGTCCTGCGAGTCTTTTGATTCTTTATGAGGAAGAAGTCCATCCTCCATTCCGGTAATAAAGACTACTGGAAACTCAAGCCCCTTGGCAGAATGCAACGTCATCAGTGTAACCACATCTGCCTGTACATCCCAGTTGTCTGTATCAGATACAAGTGCCACATCCTCTAAGAAGTTAGAGAGCGAACCTTCAGGGTGTGTAGCATCATATTCACTTGAGGCGTTTACTAACTCTTCAACATTTTCTATTCTCTCGATTGCCTTTAAACCCTGAGATTGCGATAAATACTCTTTGTACATTGTAACATCAATTATCCTTTTTATAATGTCCTCAACAGGAAAGGAAGGCATTGACCTGAGCATTGAAAATAGTTCTGAGAGTTCCTTTATTGCTTGAGCAGTCTTCCCCTTTATATTAGGGGTTTCATTTACAGAGAAAAGTGTTTCTAACAAAGAGATTTTGTTAATGTTTGAAAAATCCTTTAACCGCAGTACCGTTGTTGCCCCTATACTTCTCGGTGGAACGTTGATGATGCGTTTTAAGGCAACCTCGTCATCTGGGTTCACACATAGTTTTAAATAAGCAATGAGGTCCTTAATTTCCATCCTCTCGAAGAATGCCGTACTGTCAACAATCACGTAAGGGATTTTTGCATCTCTAAACGCAAACTCAAATACCCGTGATTGTGCGTTTGTGCGGTAAAACAGGGCAAAATCTGAATACCTCATACCATCTTGTTTAAGTTCACTAATAAGTGCTGCAACCTCTTCGCACTCAGCGTGTTCGTCTTCACAACGGATAAGTCGGAGCTTGTTTCCATCGGGATTGTTTGTCCAGAGTTCTTTCGGCTTTCTGATTTCATTATTCTTTATGACCTCTGATGCGGCGCACAAAATCTTCTTTGTGGAACGATAGTTCTGCTCAAGCTTTATTACCTTTGCATTTGGATAATCCTTTTCGAAGGTGAGGATATTGCCCATATCTGCGCCCCTCCAACCATAGATAGACTGGTCAGGGTCTCCTGTTGCGCA
>JACQHT010000183.1 GCA_016198835.1 Planctomycetota bacterium
ATTGGGTGAATATTATACTTCACCTAAACCCTTAATTAAAGAGGGGTTTTTTATTTTTAAAATGGGCTATGTCTATTTTGGGGTCCTAAAATATTATTGACAATTTTATTTTATCATGTTATCATGGAAAAACTATTTTATTGGATTCTAAAGACAGTGAAAATTAAGTTCGAGGGACTTGATAACTGCCACTCTTTTTAGCACGGAGTTGGTATTTGTAGAATTGTTGTTTATAAATTCCACGGTGGTTGTCACGCATTACTGGCAGGAATTAAAATAACAATCCTGCAGAAAGATTTGAATATTATAAAGGAGGTAAGTATTGAGCACATTAAACGTTGAAAAAGAGGTAACGGCTATCGTAGCCGAAGTAACTGAACTAAAGGAAGATGAAATCTGGGGGAAGAGGGATGCTAACTTCTTTAAAGACTTGGAGATAGATTCTTTACTTGCGCTTGAGATACTTGCACTTATAGAAAAGAAATTCAAGATACAGATACCCGAAGAAAGGCTGGTTGACATCACTTCATTGAACGCCACTATTGATATGACAAAAGCTGTCTTAGCAGAACAACAAAAAATGGAAAAGGTAAAATGAACCAACACCATGTCATGCCGACATGGCGTGGCGTTTACATTACTAAATAAGGGGTTTTTAATGATGAGTTTTGAGGAGGTAAGAGGACTCCTTCCTCAAAAATACCCATTCCTGTTTATAGATAAGGTAATAGAATTAGAAAAAGGCAAAAAGATTGTTTGCCTTAAAAATGTTTCGGGAAATGAACCTTTCTTTGTGGGCCATTTCCCAGATTATGCTATAATGCCTGGCGCTCTAACCTTAGAGGCGTTGGCACAAGCATCTATAATACTATTCAAAAAAAGCTTTGATGCACTTGCAAATGAAGATACCATCTTCCTATTAGGTTCAGTTAGAGCCAGTTTTTCAAAGCCTGTCTTTCCCGGCGACCAGCTTATCCTTGAAATTGATGTAGATAAGGTTATATCTAATGGAGCAATAGTACAAGGAGTTGCCAGGGTAGGCGAAAACATCATTGCTAAAGCAACGTTAACATTTGGTACCGTTGAAAGGGATGCATTAGTTTGAATTATGGAAAGGCGAGTTGTAGTTACAGGAGTAGGTGTAATAACACCTATAGGATGCGGGAAAGATGCATACTGGAATGCCCTTATTGCTGGGAAATCTGGAGTGGATGATGTCAAATGTTTTGATACCTCGGTACATAAGGTGCACAAGGGTTGCGAAGTTAGGGATTTTGATTTTAGCAGGTATGTAAAAAATAAACAGATAAGAAAGATAGGTAAGGCTTCAGAATTCGCTATTGCAGCCACACAGTTAGCCTTAGATGACGCCGGGCTTCGCTTAAATGATTTAGACCTGGAGAGGGTGGGCGTCTCCATAGGCACAACTGGAGGCGAAATCCAGATACTTGAGAGGGTAAACCTTATAAGATATAAAGAAGGTGAAGATAGTATTAATTCCGAGTTGCTTTTACAACACCCATGCAACACCATCCCGACAAATATAGCAATAGAATTTGGCTTTAAGGGGCCAAATACTATAATTCCCACCGCCTGTGCCGCCGGTAATTATGCCATCGGTTATGCCTACGACTTGATAAAACTGGGAAGGGCTGACCACATGATAGCCGGTGGTTCTGACCCATTCTCAAAGGTTGCCTTTACAGGGTTTGAAAGGTTGGGAGCAATTGCGCCAGAGATATGTCAACCGTTTGACAAGAATAGAAAAGGTATGCTAATTGGTGAGGGTGCAGGAATATTGATGCTTGAAGCCCTCGAAAGCGCACTCGCAAGGAATGCCAGAGTATATGCAGAAATCATTGGTTACGGTTTAAGCTGCGATAGCTATCACATTACTATCCCACAACCGGAAGGAGACGGTGTTGTTTCTTCACTTAAGAAATCATTACAAAATGCTAACATAAAACCTGAGGACGTACAGTATATCAATGCCCATGGTACAGGTACCGTTGCAAATGATAAAGCCGAAACTATATCCATCAAAAAAGTCTTTGGGGAGCATTCCAGACGATTGCTTGTAAGCTCAATCAAATCCATGATAGGCCACACAATGGGTGCTGCAAGTGCAATAGAAGCAATTACATGTGCACTGGTGGTAAAGCACGATGTTATTCCGCCCACAATAAACTACGAAACTAAAGACCCTGATTGTGACCTTGATTATGTGCCAAATGTAAAGCGGGAATGCCGTGTAGATATTGCCCTTAACACGGCATACGCCTTTGGCGGTAATAATAGCTGCCTTGTTGTCAAAAAGTTTGCAGCTTGACTGTCTTTTTAATGAAGTGAGGGTGTCCTTATTTATTGCTAAGATAGGTTATTAAAATTTGGAAAGGGGTGAGACAACGTGGGTAAGTTAGTTCTGTGCGTAGCAATAGCAGCACTTACATTGGGATTGGGGGGTTTTGTATCAGTAGCCAAAGCCTCAACTCCAGTCATTTTTGTTCAAACAGAAGAAACGAAGTGTGAGAAGTGCGGTCACTTGCCAAGCAAGCCAGAACATGATTGCAAGTG
>JACQHT010000175.1 GCA_016198835.1 Planctomycetota bacterium
GCCTACAGATGCTAAGGTAAGCATCATGCAATGCCAGAAAGCAAAGATTAAACCTTCGCCCCGTTCCTTAACCCTTTGTCTTAAATTCTTTGGCCGTTCTTCAATCCTTAGTGTCTTAACGAGGAGGCGGATGATAATGGAACCGAGAATGCCAAGTATTGCAAATTTGAGTTTCTTGAAATTGACCATAAGGCTGAAGGCTGAAGGCTGAAGAACCAATTCTTTATCCTTCAGCCTGTCTTTTCTTTAGCCCTCAGCCTATCTGTTTAGGGCGCTACGGTGGCAACAAAATGATGCGGTAATTTGGTAGGCAACGATGTTTACCATCGTTGAAATCAACGGACATAAAGTCCGTTATCTACCGTACAGGGTGTTCTATGATTTGTATCTTTTTATATTGTGTTTTGCCACATATCTACCCGCTTTTGCCATAATCCCTACGTGTTGTTCGACCTTCTTCCATGCAGCTATGTCTGCCTCAGAATCCCACTCTGTGATTAAGAGGTACGTGTTCTTTGACCCGACAGGTATAAATGCCTCTGCATAACGCAAGCCCTTTTGCTTCTTGGCTACTGGTAATAACGTGGTAAAATCATTTAAAAAATTCTTCTCCTCGGCAGGATTTACTTCAATGCGAAAAAGACTTAATACTGACATCTTATCTCCTCCTTTCATTTAGGCATTACACAGCAATAATGCCGTGCCTGTGAAATTTGCCACCGCAGCCTTTTCCCCACAAGGCATGAGTATATATTGCTTTTAGCTCGTTGTCAACACGAAAGTAACGCATAGAGCTAATTTTTTTGTGGACAAGCGCACCTGATGAGAGGAAAATTGCTTGACAAGAGTGCAAATATCACGTATACTTATAATGAAATTGCAACAAATGTATCTGTTACGTATTTTTGTGGAGGTGTTTTTGGTAGGAGGTAAGTATTGATGAAAAAGTTGTTTATTTTGTTGGGTGGATTAGGAATGGTGGCAATGGTGTTTAGTGGATGCCAGGGGCCTCCTTCAAAGTCTACAATGGGTACAGGGATTGGCGCTGCTGGTGGCGCGTTGATGGGCCAGGCTATAGGAGGTAATACCGCAGGTACCCTTATCGGAGCAGGTGCAGGGGCTTTATTGGGCGGTGCGGTAGGCAGCGAGATGGAGAAGCAGGAAACGAGACAGCAGATTGAGCAGCAACAGCAGGAGATAGAGCAACTTAAGCAGCAACAGCGGCAACCAGCTTATGGCGGTCCTCCCCCACAGGCTCCAGCAGAAGCAGAAGGTGGGCAACCTGCCCTTCAAGCGCCTGCTGGGCATTGGGTTGAAATCCCGGGACAGTGGGTAGGCGGCCAATGGGTACCTGCTCATAAGGTATGGGTTCCGACTAATCCGTAATCAGGGTGTTTGAAAAGAAGGATTCTTTATAAAGCATAAATGGGGTAGGTAACGATTTTAAGTTACCTACCCCTTTGTTTTTTGTAGTCTGAGACCCTAACAACCTATCACCTTGGTAGAGTCTGCCACCAAGACACATATTATGATAAACCTAAAATATCTCCATTTTCATCAACATCAATGTCTTGACCTGCTGGTTTAGAACCAAGACCGGGCATTGTTCTAATGTCTCCGCACAGGGCATAAAGGAAGCCAGCGCCTGCAGAAACCTTTATATCGCGTACGGGGAACACATAACCAGATGGAGCCCCCAGACACTTTGGGTCGTGTGAGATAGAGAGGTGCGTCTTTGCCATACATACAGGCAGGTTATTTAAGCCGAGACGATTAAGCTTGTGTATCTTTTCCTTGGCTAAAGGATGGAATTCTACTTCTTTTGCGCCGTATGTCCTCGTGGCGATGGTTTCTATCTTCTGCTCTATTGACCAGTCAAGCTCGTAGAGGAAATTGAAGTTACTCTTCTTGTTGGCTGCCGCCACAATAGCTTCGGCAAATTCTCTACCGCCTTTACCACCCTTTGCCCATACCTCACTTACCACAACACCCTCAGCGCCAGCAGCGAGGGCTTCCTTTCTTACCGATTCAATCTCGTGGTCTGTATCCTTAGTAAATCTATTTATGGCAACGACCGATGGAATACCGTATGTCTTGACGTTCTTGATATGTTTGGCAAGATTGGAACAACCCTCCACAACAGCGTCTATATTTTCCTCGATAAGACCCTTGTCTAAAGGCTTACCTGGGATAATTGTAAATTTGCCACTGTGCATCTTCAGCGCTCTGATACTTGTAACAATGGCAACGGCGTTGGGGATTAATCCGCTGTACCTGCATTTGATGTTAAAGAATTTTTCCATGCCCATATCGGCTCCAAACCCGCTTTCTGTTACAACGTATTCACCTAATTTAATGGCTATCTGGTCAGCCAGTATGGAGCTATTGCCATGTGCAATATTGCCAAAAGGACCTGTATGTACAAACACGGGTGTGTTTTCTGTAGTCTGTAAGAGGTTTGGTTTGATGGCGTCCCTGAGCAAGACAGCCATTGAGCCTGCGCATTTCAGGCCATCCGCGGTAACGGGTTTTCCATTGTGTGTGTAGGCTACTATAATACTGCTAAGCTTCTTTCTCATATCTTGAAGACCTGTGGTCAATGCAAGAATGGCTAACACCTCAGAGGCTGCGCTTAGTTCAAAACCTGTTTCTCTTGGTATACCATTTTCCTTACCGCCCAAACCGATTATAATATCCCTCAAAGCCCGGTCATTTACATCCACTACCCGTTTCCAACCGATAGTGAGGGGGTCAATATTTAAGGGGTTTTTAAGCAGTACGGAGGTATCTAAAAAAGCCGCTAATAGATTATGCGCAACGCTAACGGCATGCATGTCGCCAGTAAGATGCAGGTTCACATCCTCCATAGGAACCACCTGTGAATAACCACCACCAGCAGCGCCTCCCTTTATACCGAAGACAGGACCGAGCGATGGCTGACGGATGCAGGCTATAGCATTCTTTCCAATCTTATTGAGTCCAAGGGCAAGCCCCAGTGTGTTAACCGTCTTCCCCTCGCCGAGTGGGGTAGGGGTAATAGCCGTTACGTCTATGTACTTGCCATTCGGTCTATTCTTAACCCTGTCCAGAATCTCAAGCCTTACCTTTGCCTTATAATCACCATACAATTCAATCTCATCCCGATTTATGCCGAGTTCACCAGCAATCTCCACAATAGGTTTCATCTTTACCCCGCGGGCAATTTCAATGTCACTTAACACTTCATATTCCTCCTTTTCTGAATTATAAAATTATGTTAATACTTAGAACACTGCCTGTACTTAAAAGTCCCGTAATATAAACAAAAATTTTCAAAATAGCAAGCTTTTTTTGGAAATGTCTTAGAAAAATCTTGACAAGGCAAATATGTTGTGCTACAATTATGAAAAAAGTAACACAATAGGGGAGGTTTTCGATTGCTTAGGTTTGGGGTCTCGTTAGAGAAAGAACTACTTGAGAAATTTGACCGGTTGATAAGAGAGAAGAACTACAGTAACCGCTCAGAAGCCATCAGGGACTTAATCCGCCAGGAATTAGTAAAGAAAGAGTGGCTGGAAGGCAAGGAGGTTGCTGGAGCTATTACTGTTATTTATAACCATCACAGAAGGCAGTTAGTAGATAAACTTACCGATATCCAGCATGATTTTCAAAAAATAATCATCTCAACCCAACACATTCATTTAGACCACGATAATTGCCTGGAGATAATCGCAGTAAAGGGGATGCCTGAGGAAGCCAAGAAACTGGCTGATACTTTAAGGTCTATAAAAGGGGTAAAGCACGGAACGCTGAGTATGTCAAGTACTGGCATGGACATTGAATAAGGCATATATTTTTTTGTCTAATGGTAGCACGAATATAAAAATAGTAGCACAAAAGGAACCTTAATGAAGTTGTCTTGTTTTTCTTTATCATTTATGTTTACCTGCTTTGTATTTGAAAATTTTGTAGGGGCAATTCATGAATTGCCCCTACTTTTAGGTGGGGGACCTCCACTCATTACAGACGACACAGGCACGCCGGGTCATAACAGATGGGAAATTAATCTTGCTTACACCACAAGAAATACGATTCACGAAAGAGCCACGGGATTCATTGTTGATGCCAATTATGGGCTTGGAGAGAGAACGCAACTAAATTTAGTGATACCTCATAACTCTTTAGACCACGATGAAAACGGTAAAGATAGCGGTCTTGGGGACATCCAGTTCGCAACGAAATACAGGTTTATAGACGAAACAGGCTTATTCCCGTCCGTCTCTGCTACACCAGCGGTATTTATACCAACGAGTAGTGAACATACCAAGCCTTATTACTTTTTGCCATTGGAATTTGACATCCATATTAAATCCCTTTATATGGGTTCTCAGATAGGATATTTAATACATCGTGAAAAAGACGAAAACAATGAATTGTTTTATGGCTTTTTTGGCGAGTATCCTGTTCTAAAGAGACTTGATGCCGTAGGAGAGATTTTTGGGCTTATACCAGAATACACAGAGGTTAATCCACCGCTATTTAATGCTGGCTTCAGGTACAGGTTCAGTAAACTTTTTTCCGTAATGGGTTCGGCAGGTAGGAGCCTTGGAGAGAGAAGCAGCGGTGAACCGCATTTGCTTGGCTATATAGGCATTCGGCTCAATTTTTAAAAAGGTTGACAAAATTGGAGTATCGTGTCATCATGTTGTGTAATTATTGAGGTGGCTATGGGATTCGACATCTTTGAAAAGAATACTGATAGAAATAACTTAATTCACAGATTAGACCCGAGGACGAAGCTGATATTTTCCCTTACCTTTTTGGTATTGATGGTCTTGACCCCTGTAAAGGAAATTGAAAGGTTTGGCTTCTATTTTGTTCTTATTTTAACGATTATCTTTATTGCCCGAATCTCTCCTGTTTATATATTCAAGAGGTCAATTATTATACTTCCGTTTGTTATGGTTGTTGCAGGCTTGGCTGTGTTTTTCACCGAAGGCAGGATTATCAAAGAGATTGACTTTGTGCTGTTCAAACTTCGCATTACTTATGAGGGAATAAATATATTATTAAACGTTTTGGTCAAATCATGGCTTTCCGTTGTTACACTTACTGCAATGATGTTAACTACGAGATTTGAGGACTTGCTAAGTGGGGTGGAATTGTTGAAGGCTCCACAAATTATTGTCCTGATGATGTCATTTATGTACCGATATATTTTTGTCCTTATTGACGAGGCGGTTCATCTTATGCGAGCTCGAAATGTGCGTTACTTTGGTGGCAGGTTCTTGAGCCAGATACCTGTTTTTGGGAATATGGTTGGGGTCCTTTTTATTCGTACATACGAGCGGGCTGAAAGAATCTATGCGGCGATGGTTGTTAGAGGTTTTACAGGGCGGATTAAGACGGTTAACGTGCTCAAATTTTCTTTCACAGACGTCATTTTTCTAATGGTAACATTTGTTTTCCTGTTCCCTGTCTACTTTCTACTAACTACTGATTAGGGCTATGTCAGAAGCTATAAAAGTTGGACATCTATTTTATACCTACCCGGATAAGACCGTAGGACTGCAGGATATAAATCTTGACGTGGCGAAGGGCGAGACGGTTATTATTATAGGCGCTAACGGAACAGGTAAATCCACCTTGCTTTTAAACCTAATAGGTATCCTGCGCGGTAGAGGTGAGATTGAGATCCTTGGAAACGTCCTTAATGATAAAAATTTGAGAACCATAAGGAAGGAGATGGGCTTGGTTTTTCAAAACCCTGACGACCAGTTGTTTTGTCCTACGGTGCTTGACGACTTTGCATTTGGTCCCGTAAATTTAGGGTGGGATAGAGATGTTGTATTGCAGGAATCCAGAAATGCCTTAGCGTTGGTTAGGATGGAGAAAGTTGAGTCCAGGCCTTCGCATCATCTTAGCTTTGGGGAAAAGAAGAGGGTCGCTATTGCGACCCTGCTCTCCATGAAGCCTCAAATATTATTAATGGACGAACCCACAGGCGGTCTTGACCCCAGGAGTTGCACGGAATTGATTGAAATCTTGTACGTGTTAAAAGACCAGGGTAAAACAATCCTTGCCACAAGCCATGACCTTCACATGGTATCAGAGATTGCTGATAGGGTTTGTGTGCTCAGTGAAGAAAAGACTATTGTAGCTGACGGACCTTTTAAAGAAATTTTATCAAACCAAGAACTTCTCTTAAAGAATAACCTTATTCATCAGCACAGGCATCGTCATGAAAGGTTTGTTGTGGAACACGAACATGCGCATCTTCACGAGCACGACCACGAGAATAGGGAATAAACTTCAATCTGTCTTAAGACCTCCCCTTTGTCCCCTCCTTACCAAGGAGGGGATTAAGGGGTGGTGAACTTTTATACTCTTTTTCAAAAAAGCACGAGGTTTTAGAAATGCACCTACCAGATGGCTTCTTGGCAGCAAAGATATGGATTCCTATGATGGGAATCTCTGCTGGAACAATAACAGCCGCTGTGATGATTGCCAATAGAAGGCTTACGGAAAGACACATTCCCATTTTAGGGGTTTTAGCGGCATTTGTCTTTGCCGCACAGATGCTAAATTTCCCGGTAGCTGGAGGGACAAGTGGACATTTTATGGGCACAGCTTTACTCGCTATTCTTGTTGGTCCGTGGGCTGCGGTTCTTATTATGACGACCATCCTTTTAGTTCAGTGCTTTGTATTTCAAGATGGCGGGCTTACGGCTTTAGGGGCAAATATTTTTAATATGGGTGTGGTGGCTGGGTTTATAGGGTATTATTCCTTTTATGCCATAAAATACTTTGTTGGTAGTAAAAAAGGATTTTTTGCTGGCGCAGGGATAGGCGCATGGCTTTCTATAATTGCCTCGTCTGCTTGTTGCGCATTAGAACTCGTCCTATCAGGCAC
>JACQHT010000188.1 GCA_016198835.1 Planctomycetota bacterium
AAATCATCGAGGAACTGGGCATAAAGGCAAAAAAAAGGCTTGAGGAGATGAAATATTCCAACGTTGCGGTGAAGGTTGGGGATGGATATTTCGGCTTGCCTGAACATGCACCTTTTGATGCCATTATCGTTACTGCGGCGGCAAACCACATCCCACCACCACTTATACAACAGCTTAAACCAGGTGGAAGAATGGCTATCCCGATAGGTACTGTATATCAAATTCAAAATCTAATGCTTGTAATGAAGGACAAGGATGAAAAGATAATCGTCAAAAACGTGCTTCCGGTGCGCTTTGTACCACTCATTCATAGGGAATAGGCAATAGCCTATACTCCATAACCTATGCTCCCTATTTATATCTCCATATTACTAATCTCCATATCGGTCCTTGCCTTTGAGATTGCGCTTATGAGGATGTTATCAATAACGCAATGGTATCATTTCGCCTATATGGTTATAAGCATCGCGCTGCTTGGATTCGGGGCAAGTGGAACGTTTATAACCATCCTGCAAAGAAGGCTTATAAAGCATTTTAACGCCGTTTTCCTGATTTGCGCCTTTTTATTTGCCTTTTCAATTATTATATCTTTCCGGGTATGCCAGAAGATAAAATTTGACCCCTTTTTCATTGTCTGGGAAAGGCGTCAACTCCTTTATCTATTTGAATTTTATTTGAACCTCTCTATCCCCTTCTTCTTTGCCTCTATCTGCATAGGTCTGACATTCCTACGCTTTAAAGAACATATAAACAAGGTATACTTTTATAATATGGTTGGTTCTGGGGTTGGGGCTATGGGCGTTGTATTCCTCATGTACTGCATAGAATTGCAGCAAATATTTTTCTTCGTTTCTATTTGTGCACTTATAGGGATGGCTATACCCTGGTTAACGAGCCTTTGGGCAACACGGACAAACAAGTTTGTCCATGCCACCCTTTCGGTGCTATTTATCATCTTTTCTGGGGGTTACTTTTTCCTTTTCTCTCGAGACACCGTGCTAAACATTTCGCAATACAAATCGCTCTGTTCAACCCTGAATTTCCCAGATGCAAAGATACAGGCAAAAGAGTCAAGTCCCCTTGGGGTAATCCACGTTGTGTCAAGCCCTGCCATAAGGTTTGCGCCAGGACTCAGTTTGAACTACACAGGAACAATTCCTGAACAGCTCGGCATCTTCGTTGACGGTGATTCGGCAAGTGCTATTACTAATTTCACGCATGATAAGAAAAGATTAGATTATCTTGACTGGACAACCTCTGCCCTTCCGTATTGCTTTGTAGAAAAGCCAAGTGTACTTGTTATGGGAACCGGCGGGGGTGGCGATGTCCTGCTTGCGTATTACCACGATGCCCGACAAATTGACGGCGTTGAGTTAAACCCCGATGTAATAAAACTTGTTAAGGACGTTTACGGGGAGTTTTCAAATGGCATTTATTCTATGCCAAATATAAATATCCATATAATGGAGGCAAGAGGCTATATTGAATCAACAAGAAAGAATTATGACCTCATTCAACTCTCGTTATTAGATTCCCTCAGCACATCCAGTGCAGGTGTTTATGCCCTGTCTGAAAGCTACCTCTACACAGTGGAGGCATTAGAGACCTTTATGAAACATCTTAATAAAGGAGGTGTTCTTGCCATAACCAGATGGATTAAACTGCCGCCGAGGGACAATGTTAAAATGTTTGCAACGGCTGTAGAGGCTCTTGAACGCATCGGGTTTGACCAACCGTTCAAGCATCTAATCTTTATAAGAAGCTGGGCAACGGCGACACTCGTAATAAAGTCAACGCCATTTGATACCGGTGATATACTTAAGATGAAATCGTTTTGCTCATCCAGACTTTTCGACGTTATATATTATCCGGGCGTTACAGAACAGGAGGTTAATCTCTATAACATACTGGATAAGCCGAGCTATTATGACTATGCAAAGGAAATTTTATCAAGTAAAAGGAAGGATTTTTACAGGAGTTATATCTTCAATATAATGCCAGCCACGGATGACAGACCGTACTTCTTTCACTTTTTCAAGTGGAAATCGCTTCCCCTGTTATTAAGGACGATGGGACGGGAATGGATTCCATTTGTAGAATGGGGATATATTATCCTGATAGCAACTCTGATTCAGGCGATTATCATAAGCACCGCTTTAATACTTTTGCCTCTGATGTTTTTGCCACGTCTTGAAAAGGGTAATCCGCCTCAGGCGGAGAGGTTCTCAATATTTACTTATTTCACATGTCTTGGACTCGCCTTCATGTTTATTGAGATTGCGCTTATGCAGAAATTTGTGTTCTTCCTTGCCCATCCTATCTATGCGACATCCGTGGTCATATCCACTTTTTTATTATTTGCAGGACTTGGGGCTTACGCCTCAAAATTAGAAATATTTGCAGGGCAAGGACGCTTTAAATTTGTAATTACAGCCATTATCGTGTTACTTCTTTTCTACATAATCTCTCTCGATACAGTTTTTAAGGGTATTGGGTTTATTAGCCCATGGGTCAAGATTATAATTACTATTGTTATGTTAGCGCCAGTATCATTCTTTATGGGCATGCCATTTCCTATAGGCCTTACAAAAGTCTCCCAATCCGCCTCAAGCGGACCAAATTTTATCCCATGGGCATGGGGCATTAACGGCTGTGCCTCGGTGCTTAGCCCCATTATCGGTCTGATTCTTGCGATACATCTTGGGTTTGATGCCGTTTTAATTATTGGGGCAGGGTTATACGTTACGGCAGGGCTTGTATCGCTAAAACTATAGTTCTATTCCGTGGACAACGAACTTTATGTTCGTTGATTCAACGAGGTAAAACCTCGTTGTCTACCCTTCCTTAGTTGGCACGGTTCGCTGCTCTTTAATCTTTTTAGCTTCAAGCTGAACTACGTATTTTGCCACAATACTGCTTTGAGCATCTGATAGGTCTGTAAATTGTATCCCATACCTATTCCAGTCAGAATCGGATTCTCTTAAAGCATGCTTTACAATTGCCGAAGACCTTATTTCTTCGCCACTCGGAAACACAACCTTAATCTCTTTTATCCTCGAACCTATTTCAAGAACAATCGGATGCCGAACAGCCAATATACCAGCGCCACCTATACTAATATTCATTAGCCTGCATCCGGTAAGGCTGCCAGCATCAAGTTCAATTATGACGATAAATGCCTCCGGTTCAAGCACGTCCGCCCTGAAATATTCACGTTTTTGAGTAACG
>JACQHT010000186.1 GCA_016198835.1 Planctomycetota bacterium
ATATAAATTGACATCGTAAACCTGTTCACAACTGGGACATTTTAGCCGAATCTTTGCATTGCTGACTTCCTTTGCGCCAATCCGCTCGATAAAAATGTGGAAGCTACCTTTGTAATCGCAGTTTTCGCAATGTTCGAATGTCCCTACTATGTCCTTCTTTTTCACCTTGCCACCCATTTTCAACCTCCCCTGGTTTTACGAACGTTACTGGGGTAATGGCTTTAGACTAAAATCACCGTCTGTTTCTACAAGCGCAAATTTCTGGCAGCATACAGGACACCTTTCTTCATTTCCAACAAAGGGACTCTTCCCAAAGTCAACGCCCCAGCCACAAAGGGTACAATAGAGTATAACGTTATGGTCATCCTGTGCGATATTTTTTATTAACTTATCCATTGCATCTCTATGACCCCTTGCAGACCTTGAAAGATTATTAAACAGCGTCTGAACTGATGTATTTTGCGCCGCTAATGCGAACTTGTTGTAAAGACGTTCCTGTTCGACCTCAGATGCTACGTCATCTTCAAGGAACTTCAATATTGTCTTGAACCCTTCTCTCATGATTTTATCCCTTCATTCTCTCAAGTTGTTCTTCAATCTCCGCCTTGTGCATCATCTCATTATGCAGAATGCCCTCAAGAAGGGCATTTATCTGTGGGTCATTAAATGCCCTTATCTGTTCTGTGTAAGAATGGATGGCAGTCTCTTTTTTCTGGAGCGCAGTCATGAGATTTTGGATATCTTTATCCTCGGATTTACCCATAGTTACGACCTCCCTAATAAAGCAATGAGCGATGAGTGAAAAGCAATGAGTGATGGTACTCATTGCTCGTTGCCCAGTCCTCTTACTTTACTCTAACATTTACCTTCGCCCAATCAATGTTCTTGAAGAAAGCCTCAATGTAGTCAGCCCTCTTGAGCCCATAATCAATCATGAAGGCATGCTCAAAGACATCCATGATTAATAACGGCGTGCAACCTGCTGGATGACCAACGTCATGCTCGTTAATCCAGCAGTTCATGAGCCTGCCGCTTGCCGGTTCTTGATAAAGTATAGCCCAACCTATCCCGCGCATTGCACCTGTGGACCTGAAGTCCTTTTCCCATGCTTCATAACCTCCAAAAGACTCGGTCATCTTCTTTGTTAGGATGCCTTTTTTGTCAATTCCCGATTTACCGCCAAGATTTTCGAAGTAAAGTTCGTGAAGCCTCATTCCATTAAACTCCCACCCGAGCCTTCTTTTTAGTTCTGCATACTCCGGCGTTCCAACCTTGCCATCCTTAAGCATCTGGTCAAGGGTTTCAACAAGTTTATTCGTGTTTGTAACGTACCCTTGATACAGGGTAAAATGATTCTTAAGCAAAGTCTCACTAAATCCTTGCATCCCAATCAAACTGCCGTAGTCTTTTGCTGTGTAAGCCATTTTAGTCTCCTTTCCTTATAGTAAATTAAAAATTAAAGACCAAAAATCAAAATGACATACCAAAGTCCAAAATTTAAATTTTGATTTTTGATATTTAATATCCATTGTAACGTTACAATTCCATCATCCATGGAATATCTTCGTCAGCAAACCTGATGGTTCTCTCTGAGGCGTACTGATATTCACCCTTAAATTGCTCTACATGGGATTGCTCCATTGTCGCTAACATCTCGAATACCTTTTTGTGTTCTGGTTCTGTTGTCTTTGATGCTGCATCCTTGTAAAATTTGTATGCACGCTGTTCTGTCTCCACAATTATTCCTATAATATCCTGAAAATGCGCCTCCTTTCCTGGTTCCCTAATTTTTACTATTTCTGCATCCGTGGGCTCTGCTGAGATTTGTGGCTCGTGCCCGCAGAGTTCGATGTACCAAGATTTAAGGAAATCGTAGTGTTTCTGTTCCGTTGCAGCCATTACCTCCAGTTTTAACCTTGCCCCCTTATCGTTCACCTGTAAAGCCATCTTTGAATAGAAATCCCTCGCTTTTCTTTCTTCTGCAATTGCCTTCTCTATGATTTTAAGAGTCGAGTTCATTTTAATCCTCAAGGGTCAGCAAAAGGTGTCATTGCGAGTACCCTCTTCTTGTCATTTTGTCATTGCGAGCGTTAGCGAAGCAATCCCATTTTTGAGATTGCCAAGCCCGCCTCAGGCGGGCTTGCAATGACAGTTCAAGGTAATGCAGGTGGCGTAATATTTAGCGGTTCGCCAGTCAATGCCTTCATGAATTCTTCCAGGTCTTGCTTTTCCTGCTGGGTGAGATTAAGGCGTTTCATTTCTTTATCCTTATTAGGGTCCCTGCCACCGCCCTGGTCATAGAATTCTATTACCTCCATAAGCGTGCGCATGAAGCCGTTACGCAAATAAGGCGCCGTTTCTACAACACTGCGCAAGGTGGGGGTCTTGAATGCACCCATATCTGCCTCATTCTTTGTTACAGCGTACCTCCCGACATCAGGGGGCTTGTTCGGGTCTAAAGAGGGAAGACCCAGGTTATGGAACTTATCATCAGTAAAATTTGGTCCGTTGTGGCATACAATGCACCTTGCCTTTTTGTTAAACAGTTTCATGCCCCTTATCGCAGATTCACTCATAGCGGTTTTGTCACCCTTCATGTATTTATCAAAGGAGCAATTCGTTGAGATGATGGTGCGCTCAAAGGCAGCAATAGCCTTGGCGATTACCTCTGAGGTTATTTCCGTTCCAAAGATTTCCTTTGATTGCCTGACATATTCTGGAATTGCACTTAATTCTGCGACAAGCTTGTTTAAATCCTCGTGCATTTCAACTGGGTTCTGGACAGGTCCCAATGCCTGTTCCTCTAAAGTTGCTGCCCTGCCGTCCCAGAATTGAAACTTATTGTAAGCTGTGTTATATACGGTGGGTGTATTCCTTCCACCTTCATCTGTAAGGTCAGGACCTCCTTTTGCAAACGGCTGTCCATTACTGAAGCCGAGGCTGGGAAGATGGCAGGTAGCGCAACTTATCTTGTTATTACCTGAAAGCCGAGGGTCAAAATAAAGCTGCTTGCCAAAGTCAATCTTTGCCTGCGTCTGCGGATTATCCGCCGGGATGGGAACAGGAGTAAGAGGACCTATAGGTGGAAATTTAGGACCGAAGAGGGAAAAAGCGACTAATGATGATGCTATAATGGCTATGAATATCATAATGTACCTCATATACCTCCTTTCATTAACTACAGGTTATGGGTCATAGGGTTTTTACCCACTGCCTATTACCTATCACCTACGACCTCTTTTTGATGCAAACGACCTAACAAATTTTGCCACAGCCATCATCTCTTCAGGAGTAAGTTCACCCTTCCAGCTTGGCATCTTTCCCTTGCCGTAAGTTATGGCGTGCAAAAATTCAGTATCACTTACCCAGTCTTGCCAGCTTGCATCCGTAAAATCAGGAACCCCAAGTGCCTTTCCACGCGTAGTTCCCTTACCATCTTCGCCATGACATTTCTCACAATTATTCCTGTATACCTTGATTGCATCAATCTTGCCAGCGCTTTCTCCAGGAAAAGAAAACACAAAGAAAAGAAATATTGGAATGGTAATGAAAAACGTTAATTTTTTTGATTCCATAGAGTAGTCCTCAAGAGTTAAAAGCACGTTCTACCGAACGTGCTTTTAACCAACCATTTTCCCTTGTTCTCAAGGTAATCATCAAGAAAAAATATACGAGTTATTTCTTCTTAGAAAATGCCCTGACAAATGGTATGAGCGCCTTTATCTCCTCCTGGGTCAGCTTATCACCAAAACCAAACATTCTTTTGTCTTCGCCTGGCTTAAGGTTCTGCGAACCTTCGTTAATCTGTTTCATCATCTGCTCATCCGTTATAGTAGCTTCCCACTTTGAATCGGTAAAATCCCTGGCACCAAGCCCCTCGCCTAAGAAGGTCTTACCCTTGCCATCATCTCCATGGCATAGCTTGCAATGCTTCTCAAAAAGAGCTTTTGCATCTATTTCGGCAAATGACTCAGCAACTCTAAAGGATACGAAAAAGGCAAAAACAGTTATTGTAATACATATTAGATAAAGTTTCTTCATTTTTAAATTCTCCTTTTCATAAACACAAAATCCTATTACCCGAATACAAAATTACAATTTTTGTGCTTAAGCTCTTATGGGTATCACCTCCTTATCTACCTTTATCGCATTTACTGGGCATTCTGGTGAAAAGAAACTCCTTCGAACTCGCTTTTCACCCTCTGCATCTTTTCGGTTTAACTACGTTGTTGGATGTTAAATCTAACTTTTAAGATTCAAAAATTATGCCACTAAATTTTAAGCCCCGACTCGAATCCCTCATGCACTGCTTCAAAGGCCGTTCTAACATTAACACAATCACCTACAGCG
>JACQHT010000187.1 GCA_016198835.1 Planctomycetota bacterium
AAAAGAAGCGCAACTTCTTGCCGAAAGATTGAGGGAAAATACCGAAAAACACACGATTAAAAGTATTATGGACCGCCATTTTAATTTTACGATAAGTCTTGGAACCGCTACCTTTGTCAACAACAACTTTAAAAATATTGATGACTTTATCAAAGGCGCAGACGACGCCCTTTACAAGGCAAAAGGGAACGGCAGAAATCGGGTGGAGGTGTTCCAGCAACCGGGGCTTACTTTTTCCCCAGAAAAAGTAAACGTGGGATAAAATATCCCGAAGGAATCTTTGCGCAAGCAGCCTCCTTTCCCTCCCTTTAATGGGGGGGTAGGATGATGGTAGAAAGGAGGAAGTATCATGAGAATTTGTTGTCATAGATTTATTTCATTCACTTCAAGGCTATGCCATGC
Source organism: Planctomycetota bacterium (assembly GCA_016198835.1). Lineage (GTDB taxonomy): Bacteria > Planctomycetota > Brocadiia > Brocadiales > Subterrananammoxibiaceae > Subterrananammoxibius > Subterrananammoxibius californiae. The sequence continues at coordinate 403 of JACQHT010000187.1, forward strand.
CGACATGGCGTGGCGCTTTATCGTGGCGCTATTTTTCCTCTGCCTGGCAAATTTTCATCCCTACCTGTGTAGACAGGCAACGGCAGCATGGCAGGTCGAGACCGTTGACTATGGAGGGTTAGTGGGTAACTATACCTCCCTTGCCTTTGACTCATCGGGTAATCCGGCTATATCATATCAAGCCAATGGTAACCTCGTGTATGCCCAATTCGATGGCAAATTGTGGGTTAAAACCATCGTTGAGTTTGCCGGTAGCCGTAAACGTTTCGGTGAAAGGTACGTAAGGGGCGAGTACAGCTCCCTTGCCTTTGATGCATCTGACACCCCAGCTATATCATATTATGATGCTACCAACAGCTCCCTTAAGTACGCCCATTTTAACGGTGAATCGTGGGATATAACCACCGTTGATTCTTCAGGGGACGTGGGCTGGTTTACCTCCCTTGACTTTGATGCAGCAGGCAACCCGGCTATATCATACAACGATTCTACCATTCCTTTTCATGGTAACCTTAGATATGCTCATTTTAACGGCACCTCATGGGATATAACTACCGTTGACAATACAGGGAACAATGTGGGCATGTATACCTCCCTTGACTTTGACCCAACGGGTAACCCGGCTATATCATACTTTGACGATACCAGCAAGGACCTCAAGTTTGCTCGCTTTGACGGCAGTAATTGGGTTATAGAGGCTGTTCACCGAGTAGGTGACGTTGGCACATTCACCTCCCTTGTCTTTGACGCAGCAGGCAACCCGGCTATATCATACAACGATTCCACCATTCCTTTTCATGGTAACCTGAGATACGCCTATTTTAACGGCGAATCGTGGGATATAACCACCGTTGACTCCTCAGGGGACGTGGGCTGGTACACATCCCTTGCTTTTGACCCGACGGGTAACCCAGCCGTATCATATCGTGATGTTACTAACGCTATCCTTAAGTATGCACACTTTGACGGTACATCCTGGGATATAACCGTCGTTGACTCCGCGGGGGATGCTGGCTTGTACTCCTCCCTTGCTTTTGATGCATCGGGTCGTCCGGCTATCTCATATCAAGGCAACTATACCCTCAAGTATGCCCATCTTGTGCCAGATATAGTTACCACTACTACAACGACGACGAGTACATCAACGATTACATCCACAACTACAACGAATGCGACGAGCACCACTGAATCCATGAGCAAAAGTAAAACAATACCTTCAAACGTTAGCGTCAACAACCACTCCCCCTTTAGAAAAGTAGTAATAAGGGATTATGGAGTAGGAGTTCAATATATTGAACCCCGACATAACCTGAATATTTTGGTTTCCACCCGAGGCGGACTACGACCATGAACCAGCTTTTAATCCATTGTGTATCAGTTTTTCAAAAGGAGGGTTTTAATCGCACCTATGGTAAGACCTGCGCAAAAGGATATTGCCCTCAGGAAGAATAATACAGGCGAGATTAAGGAAACATATCTACTTCGGTTAAATGCAAAAACAACGAAAGGGATGGTGGTGAGGAAGAATGTGCCGAGTGTAGATAAAGGGAATAGCCAATAGGGAATAGGGAATAGGAAATAGGAAATAGGCAAGCTAAGTAAGAAGGCATAAGTAAGAAGGATTTGAAATTTTAGTATCTGTGGTGTGTGTGTGTCATTGGTAAATTTTTCCGGGTGATGCTTTAGCACCAGAACCTTCCAATAGGCAATCCAGAATTTCCTCCTCATATATCCTTTTAGGGTTGATTGATGGGTATGATAGACCGTAGCATCGGGTTGGAATAACATCTTGTGACCGTTCTTTGCCAGGCGAAAAGAGAATTCCTGGTCTTCAACGGTGGCGGTCGGGAATGACGTATTGAACCCCCCGTATTTTTGAAAAATATCCTTCCTGAAGCCTGCCGAGTATGTGTCAATAAAATCAATATAAGGAAACCCCTTCATCCGTTCGTATTTCTCCTCATACTCAAGCTGTACAAAGCGGGCAATAAGAGCCTTTTGTGTGGTTTTGTACGTGCCCTTGACGCCAACTATATCAGGATTACTGAACGGTTTGGTCATTTCTTCAATCCAATCTGGCACTGCTGCGCAGTCGGCATCAATAAATAGTACGATGTCGCCCTTTGCCATCTTTACGCCGAGATTCCTTGCGGCGGCGGGTCCCTGGTTTTCTTGAGAGACCACAGTAACATCGAATCCTTCTGCAACCCTTCTTGTGCCGTCCTTTGAACCATCGTCTACGACTATGATTTCATACATATCTCTGGAAACGGTTTGAGACCGAAGGGA
>JACQHT010000182.1 GCA_016198835.1 Planctomycetota bacterium
CATCACCGCATCCGGGGCTATTCTTTTAAAAAGAAGGGCGTATAGTCATGCCTGAGGCAGATTCGCCGTGGCGAACAATACGCCCCTACAATTTATGCTTTTTACCTCCCCTTTATCCCCTCCTTGCGAAGGAGGGGACTGAGGGGTGGTTGCGTTTATTTCAATATATTTGTCACTTTCCCGAAGCTCTCTAATTCGCCCTTAATCTTGCTGGCACAAAATTGTCTATTTCCCTTTTTTCTCAGCAATCGCTAAGTTTCTTTAGATTTTCGAGGTGTTCAGAGGATAAATAATCCTCAAGAGTATTTAAAATCACCAGTGAAAGAAAGGCCCCATCGTTTGGTTTTAATTTTAAATACTCCCACAATTTTTTTACGTCTGCCATACAGGTAATCGGTTTGCCATCAATAGTATGGAGATGTTCTTTGCTTAGCTTGTCTATATGCCACTTGAAAAGACCGCTGATGTTAGAACGAGGCCAGAACAGGTCTTCAAGTTTTACCCTTTCATATAATTCCTTCACGGCAATTTGAACAGATTTAGGCACTTTGCGGTATAAGGTAGGAGCACCTAACTCATAGTCAACGGGAAGAACCCAAAGCATCTCCCTATAGGGTTCAACGTGAGTAACAAGCCAGTAATAGCCCTCGTGTATTTCCTTCAGTGGCTTAAGACGCCGTTTGCGTTTATTATCATAATAATCATACCAAACATTTAGCCAAAAGAGCGCCATAAATGAGAAAGTAAAAAATAAAACAAGACAATACCATGTAAATTGGTTTAGGTGAAATAAAATCTTCAAGAAGATTGGCAAAAGCAAGACAAGAAAGAATAGAAGTAAAAGTAGATTTCCGTAAACCTTATGTCTTTTATTTTCTGGCCAAATACTTTTTTCTATAGTTTCGTAGGAGGGTAAACCCATCGCTAACCATCCTTCTCCTAATTTCTAAAAGCCATGGTCTTAGCTGGCTCAATCATCCTCTGAATCAACGAGAAAGCACGGACAAACGAGTTTGTCCATGCCACCCATGCCCCTAACAAACATAAAACTTCTGGTTCAATCTTCAAGAAACCCAAAGTATTCGAAATCCTCCTTGCCAATCACCTTACCACTCGCCACTTGGCACTGCTGTCAGGTATGATATTCGGCATTTATTGTAACGTAGGCGTGTGATAGGTCGCAGGTCCAGATAGTCGCATTGCAGGAACCGAGTCCGAGGTCCAGTTGTATATGTATATCCTTCTTTTTCATCACTTCTGTGAGGTTTTCTTTTGCAAGTGTAGTAGGCATTCCATTTTCAAAGATAAGCTGGCTTCCGATATATAATTTAAGCCTTCCCTCTTCAAGCGGAACGCCAGCATAACCAGCGGCAGAGATAATCCTTCCCCAGTTGGGGTCCTCGCCATTGATGGCTGTTTTTACGAGTGGAGAATTTGCAATAGAACGGGCAACCTTTTCCGCATCTGCTTCAGAGCGCGCCCCAATTACCTCTATTTCAACAAACTTGGTTGCCCCTTCACCGTCCCTGACTATCGCCTTTGCAAGGTAGATTGTAACATAATCAAGCGCCTGCTGGAATACCTTTATTGAGTCTTGAGTCGCGAGTCCTGAGTCTTGAGTCATTGCAGCGCCGTTTGCAAGCATCACGACCATATCATTGGTGCTTGTATGGCCATCAACCGTAATGCGATTAAAAGACCGTTCTACGGATTGACAGAGACACCTTTCAAGAACCGAGTGAGGCACTGAGGCATCGGTAGTAAGGAAGCAAAGCATTGTTGCTTCTACCTGTGGCACGGACAAACAAGTTTGTCCATGCCACCCCGGTATAGCCAATCTTGGAGAAATCATTCCAGAACCCTTAGATATCCCTCCGATGGTAATATCATAATCCTTTATCTTTACCTTTACGGCAATATTTTTTGGAACAGTATCCGTTGTCATAATAGCCCTGGATATAAGCACCCCGTTTGACGGCTTATTTCCCATGCAGTGAACCGCACTTTCAATACCGTAATGGATTTTATCCATTGGAAGAGGATGACCTATAATTCCAGTGGATGCCACTATCACTTCATCAGCATTAATACTCAGGTGTTTTGCGACGAGTTGCGCCATTGTTTGGGCGTCCCTGTAGCCTTGCTCGCCTGTACAGGCATTTGCGTTACCGCTATTGACAACGACTGCCCTTGCTTTGCCTCTCCTTGCGATTGTTCGGCTCAACTTTACAGGCGCAGCAGAAATTTCATTGGTGGTAAAGAGGGCAGCACAGGTGGCTGGGTATTCAGAAAGAATGATGCCAAGGTCTGGCACGCCTGTTTGAGTCCTTATACCGCAATATACAGCGCTTGCCTTAAAACCTTTTGGGGCAACAACGCCCCCTTCGACTTCACTCAACATTTAAAACTTTACCTCTTAAGAGTAGCATATCCAATAAGCTTATAAACTAATTTTGCTGCAGTAAAATCTGAGGAAATATCCGTCGGATTGGGACATAGTTCCATTACATCAAAGCCAACTACCTTTTTCTGTTCACAAACCATTCTTAGTAAGCGAAGCGTATCATACCATCCCATTCCCCCGGGTTCCGGCGTGCTTACAGATGGCATTATGGAAGGGTCGAGTCCATCAAGGTCAATCGTTATATATACGTTTGGTCCGAGGCGTGCAACTACGTCGTCATGCCACTTATTACTCTTGTACATGTTTAAAGCATAGAATGGCTTGATGCCTTGAGCCTTTATAAAAAGGTGTTCCTCTTGCGAAAAATTTCTTATACCTACCTGTACGATGTTGTTGCATATCTCAAAAATTCGCCGCATAACGCAGGCATGGTTGTAGATTGACTCCTCGTACGATTCCCTCATATCAAGATGCGCATCTATTTGAAGTATCGAGAGGTTGGGATATTTTTCTAATAAGGCTTGCACTATGCCGAGGGTAATGCTGTGCTCTCCGCCGAGTGTTACAAGCATCTTTTTATCCGTTAGAATTTCCCTGGATACGTTCCGCACCTTTTCAATCATCCTTTCGGGACCGCGCATATCAGGTATTAATTCCCCGAGTGTATGGATACCACGGAGCGAAACGTCTTCTAACAGTTCCTCATCAAATAGCTCCACCTGCCTCGATGCAGCTATAATTGCGCGTGGGCCCTCACGTGTTCCAGCCCTGTAAGAGGAAGTGGAATCATAAGGCACGGGTAGGATTACTGCAGTGGATGTTTCATATTGCGAAAGATTTTCTGGTAGCGCCCCAAAATTGTAGCGAACAAAACCTTCCGACGAAGTTAGTTCTTTGCCCACACGTTAAGTTCCTTTTTTAATCCGTTTCTTCAATGTCGCAACAAACTCAGGCAACTTTGTGTAAAGCCTTTTTAGGTTTCTCTTTCGTTTGGAGGATAAAATGTAAGCAGTGAGGATGGGCATTGCAATAGTGGCATCACAATATACTACCACGTGATTCTGAGTTTCCTTTATACACATCTTTCCCCATGAAACGGCCTCCTGTGGAGTTGCCCCTGAAAGGCCACCCCATTGTGGGGAATCCGTAGTTATCTGGACAAAATAATCGTGACCTTTACTATCAATGCCAAGTATTTGCGATAGCGTAGGCTGTGTCTGCATATAAAAATTTTTGGGTGAGCCGCCGCCTATTGCAAGGACACCGTTTTTCTTGCTGTTGAAGATAATGGCTGTTGTCTGGAGAACGTCTAAATCGGAATCTATAGTAATATTACCGCCTTCTCGTGTAAGTTTCATGGCGGCGAGGTTCATGCCTATGGATGAATCACCCGGAGAGGAAGTAAAGATTGGAACGTCATATCGGGCAGCCTGGGCAACAAAACTGCGCTCTGGATACCGGCACCTTTCCAGTACGGCTTTGCCTAACATATAGTGGAGTTCTGCAGTTGACAACGTTCTGTTCTTTCCAGCGTCTTCTGTTACCTTCTGGATAAAGGCATCTGTTTCAAGCAGGATTTCATCGGTAATAAATATATCGTATATGCGCTCGATACCCGCCTTGTAGAGTTCCGTGTCGTCCACCCGGAAATCACCCTGATGAATGGGCAGGTCGAGTGCAAAATGCAGGTCGTGATAAAGGTTGGCGCCAGTTGAGATAATAAAATCTATCAGACCACGTTCCATCATTGATATAATAGCCCCGCCGAGTCCTGTTGGGGTCATTGCGCCTGAGAGTGTAAGGGCAATTGTGGCATCTTCCTCAACCATTGTGGTAAATAATTTACATGCCTCGGCGAGCCTTCCGGCATTAAATGCCCCTGAGCGTCTAAAACCCTCCACCAACTCTGAAACCCTCATATCTTCCCCAAAGGTAAGTGGGAAGATACGGGCTTTGCAAAGATATTTTTCCCTTAAAGAAGCGTGTTTTTTCATATAGCGAATTTCTTTGAAAACGGTAGACAACGGACTTTATGTCCGTTGAAACAATCAACGAGGTAAAAACCTCGTTGTCTACCCGATACTAAAGAAGGCGAGATTTACAGAATAAACACAGCAGCCGCAACGACCGTTGTCCATAATCCGTTTTTATCGCCACGGGCAGCCTGGGTAATATTCCTTGTCTTTACGATTTTGCCGCTCATGCGGTATATTTCTTTACGCTCGTCATAATTTTTTTCGGGGTCAAATTCAATCCCGAGTGTGCTGGCAAGCATCGTTGCTGCGAGGTCTTCAGCGTAGTCACCCGATTTTTCCTCTGTCTCACCGTATGCATGATGTTCGCTTAAGTAGCCGTAATGGTCCTTCTCTGCAGGAACTGCCATGCCAATAGATGCAGAAATCATACGATTTGGCTCATTAGTGGCATTTTCGCTCATAACACAGAATACCACCTGACCGGGTTTCATGAAAAGCGCTCCCTGTTCTTTTGTGATAATCCTGCACTGAGGAGGAAATATGCTTGATACCCTGACCAGATTAAATTTTTCGATACAAGCCTTTCTAAGGGCAAGTTCGAAGGATTGTAACTTATGCTTGTGCTTGCCGACGCCTTTGGTAAAGAATACCTGTTTAGGAACCATTTCGTTCATTCTTTTTGTTTACGCACTCCTTTATAAAGTGTTCAAGAGTTAAAGGGTTTAAGAGTTTCAGAGTCTTCAGTGTAATTAAGCAAATTTTGTAAACAATTGCAATACAATTTTTGTCAAGACTTAATTTCTTTTGTAAATTTCATGCCTTAGATATGCCTATGGTATTAATGGCTGACTAATCCTGTCATATCAAGATACACTTTACCACCGATAATGGTCATTATAACCTTAACGTCCTTTATATCTGATTGGGGAGTGCTCGTTATATCATCGGAGAGCACGACAATATCTGCAAGCTTGCCAACCTCGATTGTGCCCTTCTTTGTTTCATCAAACGAAGCATAAGCGCCACCGTAGGTATAGCAGTAAATTGCACCCTCAGGACTCAAGCGGTTCTCTATCACGGGATGATTTACACATGACCAGATGCCATACATAGGTCCAAAGGGCATGCCATCCGACCCAAATACCATAGGAATGCCCTTCCTTTTGAATTGTGCGAGAGGATTTATCATCTGCCATCTTTCCTTACCGAGTCGCCTTTCATAAAGACCACCCCTGTTTCCCCATTGTCCAATAAAGTTTGGTTGGGCTGAAACAACGATGTTTAAATAGCGAATACGGCTTATTAATTTATCATCTACAAGCTCGCAATGTTCGATGCGATGTCTGTGGTCTGGTCCCGGATTGACATTAAGGGCTCTTTCAATAGCGTCGAGGGCAGAGGCGATTGCCCGGTCGCCAACTGCATGAATGGCAACTTGCTGTCCAGCGGAGTGAATCCTTGTAACAATATCGTCCAATTCCTTCTGACTCCATATAAGTGTTCCAGAGTTCCTTTTATCATCAGCATAGGGTTCCACGAGCGCAGCAGTTCGTGCGCCGAGAGAACCATCTGCGAAAATCTTTACAGACCCTATCTTCAGCAAATGCGGATTGCGGATTGTCGAAGACCCGCCATCTTTTGGGTGGGCGGATTGCGGAATTAATCCACAATCGAGTGAAGGGCATGCATAGTTCCTTATAAATAGTTTTTCTTTTTCATTCGCTCTTTTTAAAGTATCAAGATACGGCGTCATGTCATGAATGGATGTTATACCCAATCGAACAGCTTCTGCTTGTGCCTGTTGAAGGGCATTCTGTAACTCGCTTTCCGAAGGGTTAAAGCAGTCTTTAAGCATTTCTTTCACATCGCCACGTAATGATACATTTAGATGACCTGTCTGAGAGCTGAGGGCTGAAGGCTGAGGGCTGAAGGCTGCTATAGAATGCAAGACTTCAAGGACACGGCTATTAAGCACCCAGAGATGCATGCATATACGCTTGAGGACAACAGGATTATCAGGCGAAACCTTATCAATATCCCTTCTTGTGATAAAACGCCCATCTCTCCATTTAGTCTCATCCCAGCCATAGCCAATAATCCACTTACCCTTTTCTGTTTCTCTTATTTTTACATTAAGTTTACTCAGCACGTCACCAATGGAGCAGGTATCCCGCAGGTCAAGCTCCAACAACTGAAGGCCCATTTGCACAAAATGGACGTGTGAATCAATAAAACCTGGAACTACAGTCTTACCCTTTAAATCTATGTATTTAGTTGAGGGGTCACGCGGTATGGTAGGGATTTTGTTAGTATGACCAACAAAAGAGATTTTATCATTTACGATAGCTACGACTTCCGCCTTTGGATTTTTCATGTCCATTGTAAGGACATTTGCATTGTAAAGAACCAAATTCGGAGTGGTATAATTGCGCATTTACGTCCAGCTAATCTCAATGAGTCTTTCCAGCGCTCTTTTTGCCTGACGAGAATCTATTGATTGTGCCGCAAGCTTTGTAGCGCTTTTAAAATCCTTTGCCACCCCACTTGCAATAATAGCAGCAACTGCATTAACAAGCACAATATCACGTTTTGGTCCACAGATGCCGTCCAGGATTTCCTTGATTATTAGGGCGCTCTCCTCTGGGTTTTTCACGGTAAAGTCTTCCAGGCAAGCCCTCTCAATACCAAAATCTTCGGGGCTTACATAATAGTTTTTAACGCTGCCGTTGACAAGTTCGGACACAAAAGTTCTATCTGTAGTGGTAATCTCATCGAGACCATCCATCCCATGAACAACAAATGCGTGCTTGCTTCCTAAATTTCTTAATACCTCAGCAAGCGTTGTTGTAAGGCTCTCATCATACACACCAATCACCTGGCAGGCAGCCCTTGCAGGGTTTGTAAGTGGGCCAAGTATATTAAAGACTGTTCTTATGCCAATCTCACGACGCGGCTTGCTGGCATACTTCATAGATTCATGAAGCATTGGCGCAAATAAAAAACCAATGCCGGCATCTCTAATGCACCTTTCAACGGTTGGAATACTCGCCTCTATATTGACCCTGAGGAGCCTGAGCACATCGGCGCTCCCGCAATTGCTTGAGACAGCAACGTTGCCGTGTTTTGCCACTTTTATACCAGTTCCAGCAACGACAAAAGCTGCAGCAGTAGAAATATTAAATGTTCCTTTTACATCGCCACCAGTGCCACAGGTATCTATCACATCGGTTTCTCCATCAACCTTAATCCTAACAGACCTTTCCCTCATTACATATGCAAATCCAGTAAGTTCTTCAACCGTCTCTTTTTTAATCCTCAGTGCTGTTAGAAAAGCGCCAATTTGGGCATCTGTTGCTCTCCCTTCCATTATCTGATTCATTGCTAATACAGCTTCTTCCTTTGTGAGATTATCACCTTTTACAACCTTTGCTATTATTTCTTTCATCGCATTTCCTTGTTATCCTATTTATTTTGCCAACTTTAGGACATTTTTATGTTGCTAACACATTTACAGGTTTTTTTTCTTGACATCCCCTAATTATTACATATATAATGAGTTGATTTCATGATTTGAAATTCTTATACAGCGCTTGATAGCGGCGCCTCTTTCCTCGCCTTTAAAAAAACTGATTCGTGTGAAAAACAAGTCGGCTTCCGCCAAAGGCGGAAGTGCTCGTACTTGCTTTTTACCATTCTGAGTACGTATACACAAGGCTGAAAGCCTTGGGTTGGGAATCTTGTCTTTGAGGCCGTTCGCTACGCTCAAGGTAAGGTTGTAAGTTCGCTTTTTTCAAAAAGGTGAGGCAACCTTGCAAGGCTAATCGAGAATATCAATATTTAGTATACATTCACTCATTCATTTTACCAGATTGGAGTTAATTTTTTATGGCAAAAATTCAAATTACCGGTGAAGAAAGTCTGAAGGAGGCACTCAGACGTTTCAAGAAAATTTGTGACAAGGAAGGCATAATAAATCAATCGAAAAGGGACGCTTATTATGAAAAACCTTCCGATAGACGCCGCCGAGAAGAAAGCAGAAGAGTCAAAAACATAAAAAGAGCCCAGAAACTTGGTTTAAGTACTCCTCCAACCAGAGAATAGGTTCTAAAGCAGGGTGATGCATACATTACCTTGCTTGATATATTCCCCGAAGGTTAAAAGATTATATAATTAATTTGAACAAATCTCAAGCGTGTTTTTCCATCCTCTGATATGACATTTAAAACTTACCTTGGGTAGCAAATCTTAGCGCTTTTAAACCGTTGTCATGCTTGAAGGGATTCTACGTTATTTATTACGCCATTTCTCAGTTCTTACCTTAAAGTAACTATTCTGCTTTGGACGGGAGGCGGTTCTATTATCCTTGACAATTAAGTATTATGTCCCGGAATTGCTTTTTTACTTGCAAGTTAACAGTATTTCAATGTAAAATTGGGTGACAAATCTTACAACGACCACGTAAGCCAATAAGCCCGAAAAAAAAATGGATTTAGACGGTATTATTAAAAAGTTAATCATTTCTGCGATAATTGGATTATCAATTCTTTTAGGTGTTAACTCATGTGAAGCTTTTGCAAACACCCAATCCGGAAGGGAGCAGTTAAGGCAAGAGCTCCTCGAGTTAGAAAAACTAACCAGACCATTTGTTCTTACCCTTCAGAAGGTATCGCAGTTAGTAGGTCCTTCAGTAGTAAGCATCCTTACAGAAAGGAAGTTTAGACCGGAAGATAAGGGCTACAAGGAAGAAGAAGAAGGATATGGGCAAGGGTTTGCCCCGTTTGGACTTCAACCACAGGAACCAGAGGAAGAACACCAACCTTATCATGACCGTAAACCCCATGTACCGTACCATGGTTTTGGTTCTGGCGTAATTGTGAATGAAAAGGGCTACGTGTTGACAAATTATCACTTATTGGAGGGTTTCGAGGAAGGGGAAATAACGGTTATCTTACATGACGGTAAGAATTACGAAGGAAGTATTGTTGGCGAAGACCCGAACACAGACCTTGCCGTGCTAAAGATAGAAGGTGGTGAATTTGAGGCTGCAGAATTTGGAGACTCTGATGCTGTAGCGGTAGGCGATTGGGTTATTGCTATCGGTAGTCCATTTGGATACCAGCAAACGGTCTCCGCAGGGATAATCAGCGCAAAAGGAAGAACACATATAGTCCCAACTCCAAAGCCCTTTGCATACGAAGATTTCCTGCAAACAGATGCTGCTATTAACCCCGGCAATAGCGGCGGGCCCCTTGTGAACCTGCGTGGTGAAGTTATTGGTATTAATACTGCCATCGTTACAAGGACGGGTGGTTATCAGGGAATTGGTTTTGCAATCTCCTCCTCAATAGCAAAGGAAACAATGCTTGCGCTTATTGAAAAAGGAAGGGTGGTTCGTGGTTACCTCGGCGTTGGGATAGAAGACATAAACGATGATTTAGCCGTGTATCTTAACCTTGTATCTACTAAAGAACTTATGGCAGAGTTTGGCTTGTCATCGCCAGAGGGTGCTTTTGTAACAGAGGTATGGCAGGATACGCCGGCATGGAAGGCTGGAATCCTGCCCGGTGATGTAGTAATTGAAATAGACTCTCAGAAGGTTTTAAATGCCTTCAAATTACAGTACATTATACGTCACAGTAAGGTTAACTCCATTGTCGCTGTCAAGGTAATCCGGAATAAAACGGAAAGAATATTAAATGTTAAGATTGAAGAACAACCAGGAGGTGTATCTGAGAGTGCAATTCCAAGGGACTTAAGCCGTGAAGAAGCCCCTCCAAAAATAAATGGTAGGACAGACATTCCTGTCAGTCCAGTCCTCGGCATAACGGTTGAGGAACTTACCCCTCAGATAGCAAAATCGTTAGGGTACGAGCATGAGACCGGGGTAGTCGTAAAAAGCGTTGAACCCGGCAGTTTAGCTGAAAAGGCTGGTATTAACGAGGGTGACATTATTTCCCAGGTGGGACGCTATCCCGTTAAGAATGTTACGGAGTTTGTCGAAGCCATTTCTAAATCTGATAAGGAGGACGAATCTGTCGTCTTCTTGATTAAGCAAAAGGGATTTATTAGAATTAAATAGAATACCAACCTTAAACAGGCTAAAAGGCAAAGAGACGTGAGTGAGAAAAAATTGTAAACTGGAAATTGTAGATTTTAAAATTTGCTCGTTTCAATTTCCAATTCTTTACTTTTTAACCTCTTAACCTTTTAGCCTCCATCCTTGGTCGTGGGTTCTTCTGAAGGTTGTAAACCCGTCGTTATTTGGGCGGGAAGTTTGCTGACCGTGTAATCACATTTGGGATAATTGCTGCAGCCGTAAAAAAAGAAGGATTTTTTACCCTTTCTTGCCTTGCGCTGGACGAGTTCTCCACCACATCCTTCCTTAGGACACTTGATGCCTGTTGGCAGTGGTTTTATATTCCTGCATTTGGGAAAACCTGAGCAACCAAGGAATTTCCCCATTCTACTCGTTCTGACAATCATCGGACTTCCGCATTTTTCACATTTTTCTTCCGTTACCCGTGGTTTTCCATCGTCCGGTGCACCGCCAAGAGACTTTGTGTTTTTGCACTTAGGATAGCCAGAACAGGCGAGAAACTTGCCTCGCGAGCCGTTTCTAATAACCATCGGGTTTCCGCACTTTTCGCAGACCTGGTCAGTTTTCTCAGGTGACCCAAGCACTGCTTGGGTGCCCCGACGCGCTCCATTTGTGTCCAGTGGCATTGTATTTTTGCATTTTGGGAAACCAGAACAGCCGAGGAACTTACCCGTTTTGCTCATCCTGACCACCATTGGCTTTCCACACAACTGGCATTTTTCATTGCTCTCCACAGGAGACTCCTTTATGCTTTTCATTTCTTTAAGCGCCCTGTCCAAATCAACCTTAAAGGGCCCATAAAAATCTTTGAGTGTTTTTATCCAGTCTTCCTTTGACTCTTCAATCTTGTCTAATTGACTTTCCATCCGTGAGGTAAATTCTACATCAAGAATCTTGGGGAAGTGCTCTATTAACTTATCCGTAACTACAATACCAAGTTCAGTGGCATAGAATACCCTGTTCTCTTGCTTTACATAGCCACGTTCCTGGATTGTAGAAATAATCGCCGCATAAGTGCTTGGACGACCAATCCCCTTTTTCTCCAGCGCCTTAACGAGTGTTGCTTCTGAATACCTTGGAGGTGGTTGTGTGAAGTGTTGGGTTGGCGTAAGGCTGATTAATTCAAGCGATTGGCCTTCAGATAGGTTTGGCAGGCCTTGTTCGTCCTTGTCCAGTTCGGTACCAGAGAGTATTGTATGTCCAGCGAAGAGTAGCTCCCTGCCTTTTGCCTTGAAGAGGTACTTGCCTGCGCTGACTTCTACGTCTGTGACGGCGTATAAGGCAGGTGTCATCTGGCTTGCAACAAACCTGTTCCATATTAGCTCATAAAGTTTGTGTTGGTCTGCCGTCAGGTACGGTTTTAAGGAATCGGGTGTATACTCAACGTAGGTTGGGCGGATGGCTTCATGTGCACCCTGTGCGCCTTTTCTTTGTGCATAGACATTGGGTTTGTCAGGAAGGTAATCCTTACCGTAACTTTTTGAGATTAACGTGCGGCACGATGTGATAGCCTGCTCAGCCACTCGAAATGAATCCGTTCTCATATACGTGATAAGCCCCGTTGAACCTTCTTTTCCAATCTCTACGCCCTCATACAATTGTTGTGCAATCTGCATAGTTCTCTTGGCGCTCATCCTTAGCCTTATAGATGCCTGTTGCTGCAGAAGGCTCGTGATAAAGGGTGGCGGGGGCTGATTGACCTTTTTTTGCTTTTTGATACTGGAAACAATGTAATGCGCCCCATTCAGGTCATTTACAATAGTCGTTGCTTGGGCTTCATTATGTATCTTTACGTCTTCCTCTCCAATCCTGAATAGGAGGGACGCAAAGCTTTGTGTATCTCCATTCGTGATTGGCTTTAGTTCTGCGGTAATCTTCCAGTATTCTTCGGGTTTAAAGGCTTTAATCTCTTTTTCTCGTTCAACAATAAGCCTGACGGCAACGGATTGTACACGGCCAGCGCTAAGCCCCTTTGTCACTTTCTTCCATAGTAACGGGCTAATCTGATAGCCTACCAATCTGTCAAGTATCCTGCGGGCTTGCTGGGCATTAACCTTGTTCATGTCTATTGAGCCGGGGTTCTTAAAGGCATCCTGGACTGCACTCCTGGTAATCTCATTAAATGTTACACGATGTACCTTATCATCAGGTATTTTAAGAACTTCGTAGAGATGCCAGGCAATAGCCTCACCTTCCCTATCAGGGTCGGGAGCCAGATATACTGCATTGGCATTCTTTACGTTCTTACGTAGCTCGTTGACTACATCTTTACGTGTAGGGAGAATTTCGTACATGGGCGTAAAGTCATGCTCAATATCAACGGCTAATTTTTTTGCAGGCAAATCCCTGACATGTCCCATCGAGGAACAAACGGCGTAAGAAGAACCCAAAAACTTATTAATAGTCTTTGCCTTCGTAGGAGATTCAACTATAACTATTGATTTACCCATAAACAAGTCCATAAAAAGAAGTTGATAGATGTTAGGTGATAGGTCATAGTCATCTGGTAATGAAGCTCATAACCTATTACCTATAACCTATCGGGGTATTTAGTGTCAAGTGTTTTTTTGTTTGGTCTCTGAGAAGCAATTGATTTGTTGAACTCTTTTATTTATCTTCTTTTTCTTTTTGTTTTTATCCAGTGACGCTTTAAAGCCCTCGCTTTTTTGCTCTCAAAGAAGGAATCAAAATAGTTTATGATTTCTTATCATGTTTAA
>JACQHT010000019.1 GCA_016198835.1 Planctomycetota bacterium
CTATGGGAAAGGCAGGGGCGTATGCAATCCAGGAAGACAACGACAAATTTGTTGAAGAAATCGAAGGCAGTTTTTCTAACGTCGTAGGCTTACCCTTGGACCTCCTCCAGGAAATGCTTGAAAAAATATAATGCAGCAAAAAATTATAATTTTGTACACAGAAAGTTGCAGTTGACATTGTATTTAATAATTGTTAGCATAAGTTCTTATGAGAGCAGTTGTCATTATACCTGCAAGGTATGGCTCTACGAGGCTGCCTGGTAAACTTATTCACCCCGAGGCGAAACGGGTTACGGGGAAATACATTATAGAGCATGTTTATGAAAAGGTAGTAGAAGCGCAACGCATTGCAGCGGGTGATGAAGAGCCTGCAGGGGCAAGTACTGTGATGAGCTTACCTATTATCGCAACGGATGATGAGCGCATATTCGATGTGGTTAAGGGCTTTTGTGACAATGTCGAGATGACATCTACTGCTCATCAATCTGGCACTGACCGCATTGCGGAGGTAGCGGCTCATCGGGACGAGGATATAATTGTTAATGTTCAGGGGGATGAGCCCGAAATTCATCCCGAGATGATTAAAGACCTTATTTCGGCCCTTTCTAAGGATAAGGAAGCTGTTATGGCTACGCTTGCCAACGAAATAAAAACAGTGGATGAACTTCTTGACCCGAACGTGGTAAAGGTTGTAATTGATAACAAGGATTATGCACTCTATTTTTCAAGGGCGCCTATTCCATATTTAGCTCATGGCTCATCGCTCATGGCGCATCGCTTTTTTAGACATATTGGTGTATATGCGTATAGGCGGGATTTTTTGCTAAAATATACAAAGCTTCCCCCTTCTCCTCTTGAGGAAATTGAAAGGCTTGAACAGCTTCGCGCCCTGTCAAATGGCTATAAGATAAAGGTGAGTATTACGACTTTTGAATGCAGGGGAGTTGATACGGAGGAAGACCTTAAAAGATTTTTAGATAAATACGGGAGACAGGCTATAGGCGATAGGTGATAGGCTATGGGTAGAAAACCACCCATAGCCCATAGCTTATAGCCCATAACCTATAATCTATGACTAAACATATCTTTGTAACAGGTGGTGTTGTTTCTTCGTTGGGAAAAGGGTTGAATTCTGCCTCGATTGGTATGCTCCTTGAGAGTCGTGGACTCAAGGTATGCCTTCAGAAGTTTGACCCTTATGTCAATGTTGACCCTGGTACAATGAGCCCTTTCGAACACGGGGAAATCTACGTTACGGATGATGGCGCTGAGACTGACCTCGACCTTGGGCATTATGAGAGATTCACTAATACCATTACCAACAGAAATTGCAATTTCACGACAGGTTCAATCTATAATTCGGTAATAATGAAGGAGCGCAAGGGGGAATATCTTGGGAAAACAGTGCAGGTGATTCCCCATATCACAAATGAGATTAAGGAGTGTATAAGTAAATTAGCAGGTCCTGATGTTGATGTGGTTATTTCAGAGATAGGCGGCATAGTTGGCGACATTGAGAGCCAGCCGTTCCTTGAGGCTATAAGACAGTTTGGACAGGAACTGGGCAGGGAGAATGTACTATATATTCATTTAACGCTCGTTCCATATCTTCGTGCCGCTGACGAGGTGAAGACAAAACCCACCCAGCACAGCGTGGGTATGCTTCGGCAGGCTGGGATCCAGCCAGATATTCTTATCTGCAGGACAGAAAAGACGCTTACAAGGGAACAGAAGGACAAGATAGCGTTATTTTGCAATGTGGACAGGGGCTCAGTTATTGAGGAAAAGGATGTAAAGCCTTTTCTCTATGAGATACCATTAATTTTAGTTGAGCAGGGACTTGACACAATAATAGTAAAGAAATTAGGGCTTAAAACAAATGGGCATAATATTGGCAGATGGTTATCCATGCTCGAGATAATGAAAAATCCGCAGTACTCTGCTGAGATTGCCGTGGTTGGCAAATATATAGGTTTACAATCCGCTTATGAGTCTATTTACGAAGCCCTGACGCACGGAGGAATAGGCAACAACGCAAGGACGAGGATAAGACGGGTGGAATCTGAGGACATAGAGAAGACCAGCGCTGTGCAACATCTTGAAGGGTGTCAGGGAATTTTGGTTCCCGGTGGATTCGGGGAAAGGGGAATCGAAGGAAAGATTACTGCCATTAAGTACGCCAGGGAAAATAAGATTCCTTTCTTTGGCATTTGCCTCGGAATGCAATGCGCCACTATTGAATTTGCCAGAAACGTTTGCGGCTTAAAAGAGGCAAATAGCACGGAATTTGATACAAATACCCCGCATCCGGTAATAAGCCTTCTTGAAGAACAAAGGCAAGTTAGGGTTAAGGGTGGTACAATGAGGCTCGGCGCTCAGCCTTGTGTATTGAAAGAAAACACATTGGCACGGAGGGCTTACGGAATGGGAAGCATCTCAGAGAGACATCGTCACAGGTATGAACTCAATAATGCTTATAGAGAGCGTTTTGCCTCAAAAGGAATGGTTTTTAGCGGCTTTTTACCCGACGGGCAATTAGTGGAGATAATTGAAATAAAGGAGCATCCCTGGTTTGTAGCCGTTCAATTTCACCCGGAATTTAAATCGAAACCAATTAACCCTCACCCCCTTTTCAAGGAATTTATTAAGGCTGCGCTACAGGTTAGGTCATAGGTTATAGGTCATGGGTCGCAGGTTTTTTCCTGTTATCCATTACCAATTTTGGAGATAGCACATGACAGAAGAAGAAAAAAAGATTGACGAAGACTGGAAAAAACAGATTCAACAGGAAAAAGAAAAAATTGACGAAGAGTTGAAAGCAAGTTCTTCGGACTCGCCTTCAACGGGTAAAAAACAAATTCCGCAGGCAAATTTTACACTCTTTATTTCAGGACTCGCCACGCAGTCATATATACTTCTGGGTCTGATAGAGAATCCTCTCACAAAGCAAAAAGAAAAGGACATCAACCAGGCAAAGTATTTAATTGACATCCTGAATATATTGGAAGAGAAAACGAAAGGTAATCTTACAAAGGATGAGCAGAACTATTTTAAGTCCCTCATGTACGACCTGAGAATGGCTTTTGTAGAGTGCAGCAAGTAGGGTAAAAACTTATTTTCCTTGTGGTGTTACTAAGCTAATGCGCAAAAGATGCAAAGAAGTTTATAAACAAGCTTGCCCCCATTAGTTAGCCGCCACATTTGAGGCCGTACTAATTTTAACTGCTACGCTCTATAGTTTTTTAAAATTTTCTTGTTCACAGGAATTATAAGACATTACCTTCTTTAAAGCACTGATACAGGTGTTATTTAATAAAGTGTAAAACCAAGGGGCTAAAATGTCAAATAAAGTTAGAATAAAACTTCCCGATGGAAGGGAAGTGGATGCAACTCCAATAGATATTAATCAGGCAAGTGAACAGTGGAATCATTGCTTACTTGAAGACGGTTCTGTTCTAAGAATAAAATTAATTATCACTAAAGTTTTTCGTATTGATGATGAATATGACGCTGAAGGCAATCCAGTATATATATTTCAATCAACAAATGTGACATCGATAACTTCTCCAGAAAGTCTTAAAAGGAAAATTTAATATGGCCTTAGAAACCAAAACTTATATAACCAGTGATTTTAAAGAGTTTGATACAAAATCAAAAGAAAAAGAATATGAAATTGTCGTAAAAAATCTTTATCCCCCAGATACTTCAGAGATAGAATTTGTTTGGGTATCAACTAATGATATTTATGACAAGATTGCTGGGTTATTATATAAGGCTAAAGTGGTTGATAGAATATTTTTAGTAAGAGAAGAGAATACTTTTTGTATTTGGACATCTCTCCAGAGATATGATAAAAATGCAAGATATGCTCTTTATAACCAAGAAATAGAGATAATCAAATACTTTTCTTCGGTAGAGTTCCATTTTGATTTTCATTTAGCAGAACCAGAAGATATAGAAGAATTACTTGCCTCTGGCGCCAGGCTAATTTATCCTAAGAATCAAAGGTAGATTTATGCCCGGACAAAAGGCTTCTTACAAAATCTACGATTTTAATTCTCAGGAGATAAAGCATGATATTCTTCCGCTCTTGTGTTCGATAAAAGATTTCCTCCGAAAAATATGTCCCTCACTTTTTTGAGTTTTTTGCTTCTTAATTGCATTTATCCATAATTTCTTTTACCTTCCCCGCTACGTAGAATGAACCAGTGATGCAAATCAAATCGTCTTCCCTGGCAAGCCTTTTTGCCTCGTTAAAGGCGTCTTCTATATTATTAAAGACAATCAAATGCTTCACGTTAGATAAGACCTTTGCTTTTTCTGCCAATTCGTGGGGATTTGCTGCCCTGGGGCTGTCGGAGCTTGTGAAGATTATACTATCTGCCAGAGGCACAATCTCCGCAAGGATGCCGTTAATATCTTTATCCTTTGATATGCCCATTAAAACGATTAATTTATTAAATTTGAAGTTTGATTGCAAAGCCTGCTTCAGTGCCTTGATTGATTCAACTGTGTGGGCGGCATCAAGTATTATTAAGGGTTTACGTGATACAACCTCCACCCTTGCAAGGCATCTTACCGTTGTAAGCGCATGCCGTACGCATCCTTCATGTATTTTGATTAGCCCTTGTTCTGAGAGGACGTCTATTGCGCCAAGCGCAACGGCGCAGTTTGAGAGCTGGTGTTCTCCCAATAGGGGCAGGAACAGGTTTTTATAACTGTGTGTATGGGTCTTGATGTTGCACTTAATACCATTAAAAGCGCCCATTGTTAAGGGGGAACTGTTCAAAATCTTTATATCCCTGCCTAAAATCAGTAGCTCAGAATTTCTCTCTTTGCATGTTTTCTCAATTACAGTCATCGCCTCCGGATGTTGTTCAGAGGATACCACGGGAATGCCTTCTTTAATTATTCCTGCCTTTTCAAAGGCTATTTGTGAGAGCGTCGTTCCGAGCTTGTCTGTGTGGTCAAAGCCAATATTAGTAATAACGGAGACATTGGGATGGACCACATTTGTTGAGTCCAGACGGCCACCCATGCCTACCTCAAGAACGGCTATATCTACATTTTTTCTCTTGAAATAAAGGAATGCCAGCGCCGTAATAATCTCAAAAAATGTGGGCGAAAGTTTTTGATTGAACCTTCTTTCTTCTTCTATGTATGGACGGAGTTCGCCCAGCAATCTGCAAACCTCATCCCGTGAAATGATTTCTCCATTAATGCAGATTCTCTCCTCAAGATGGACAAGATGAGGTGATGTAAAAAGGCCGGTGCAAAGCCCAAGCTCTTTCAGTATAGACGCAATTATAATAGCAGTTGAGCCTTTGCCTTTTGTCCCTGCAATATGGACTGCTTTCAAGCCTTTGTGCGGGTTTCCTACAGAAGCAAGCAGACGTTCCATTCTATCGAGATTAAAATTGGGGATGTCGTACTTGTACTTTGTCAGCTTCTCGAAGTCAACTGCTTGAAAAAGGAAGGTTGTTGCTTCTTGATAGGAAGAGAAGTTGGTAGTTATCCCCATACACCCTCAAGGTTTTTGCTTGACATGAGATACATAAGTCAATATCCTGACATCATTATGAACAAAATACCTGTTAATCTTGGTGAGAGAAGCTATCAGATAACTATTGGGAAAAATATCCTGAGTCAGCTCGGTGATTTTATTATAAGATTGACGAAGCCCTGTAAAACGCTGATTATCACCGATAAAAATGTTAACGCATTATATGCTGATATTGTATCAAAAGGTCTTGCAGCACACAAGTTTGATGTTAAGGTTGTGTCTATGGAGCCCGGGGAAGAGAAGAAGACCCTTTCTACTGTAGAGGTGCTTTACGATGCGTTTTTTGACCATGGGATGGACCGTAAGTCCCTTGTGATTGCCCTCGGTGGGGGTGTGGTAGGTGATGTGGCAGGCTTTGCTGCATCCACGTTTATGAGGGGTGTGCCTTTTGTTCAAGTACCAACGTCGCTCCTTGCCCAGGTTGATAGCAGCGTTGGAGGAAAGGTTGGCGTTAATCACCCTCGTGGCAAGAATATGATTGGCAGTTTTTATCAACCCATTGCAGTCTTTATTGATACGGTTACACTCTCAACCCTCCCAAGGGCTGAATTGCTGGCGGGTATGGTCGAGGTTATAAAATATGGCGTAATAAGGGATGCATCCCTTTTTGATTATGTAGAAAAGAGCCTTCCCAAAATCCTTGAGCTAAATGACGATGCCTTGAAAACAATAATATCAAAATCGTGCAACATAAAGGCAAGGGTCGTTGAGGAAGACGAAAGGGAGGCAGGACTGAGGGCAATACTAAATTATGGCCACACCATTGGACATGCCCTTGAGGCGCTTACAGAATATAAAAAATACAGGCACGGCGAGGCTGTGGCAATTGGAATGGCGTACGCAAGTAAGATGGCTGTAATTATGGGTCTGGCAGATGAAACTGTATCCATGCGGCAAATATCATTACTAAAAAGGCTGGGTATGCCAACGGAGAATCGTGAGATTAAACCAGATGATATTATAAACACATTATACCTGGATAAAAAGACCCTAGGTGGAAGGCTGAGATTTATTCTACCTACAAAAATTGGCGAGGTGATTATCTCCGATAAGGTAACCGAAGAAGTTATCAGGAGAACGCTGGAATAAACTTCCTAAATGCATTAGATGAAGATTATAGTAACTGACCATGCAAG
>JACQHT010000184.1 GCA_016198835.1 Planctomycetota bacterium
CTCATTTTCTTTGCCACTCGGGACACGGAATCCCTGAATCCATATCTGGGCTTCCTTATTATATTTCTTACATAAATCAATAACTTGTCTTGAAACGGTGCCTACGAAATCCTTCACCTCTTTATTAAAGCAAAGCCAGTAGGGGTCGCTTCCAAACACGTCAATGTTTTTAATCTTGAGAACCTCTTCCCATTCGTAGATGCCATATTTTGGTTCGTTTGTTGGGAATATGCAGATACTATTTTTAAGCCCCATATCTGAGGCAAAGTTGCATAGATATTCTATAAAGTTTAACAGTGTCCATTGCCTGAACTTCTTCACATCCTCAGTAAAATCGAGCGGCATTTCGTAACCATAAGTGTCTTTAAAGATATTTTTGCACGTATTACAAACACAGCCCCATATTTGCTGCTTCGGACCAAACAAGGGGGCAAGCTCCCCAAAGTACAGGTGTGGCTCATCCCAGAACACGCCATCAGCGCCTGTGCGTGCGGCAAGGTCTATCCATAGCGCCATCCATTGACGGAATGTCCTTGAGTTCAGACATGCTTTGTTTACCCTGAAATCACATTCAGGCAGGCTTAATTGCTGTCTTGCATCGGGACGTAATTTAACAAAGTTAGAAAAGGATTCCCCGCCAAAGACCTGTCCTACAGCCCACGGGTCAAGATGCACCTCCAGCCCTGCATCCTTGCTGACCTTAACGATGTCCATCATTGTTTCGCTGTAATAGGCAACGTCCTCCTCGCTCATCGTATGGACAACAAAATTACAGCCGTCCCGTGCCATTTGCTCTACATCAGACTTGACGTGCTTCAATGTTCTATTACCAAAATAACTTGCGCCGAGCTTCATAAGTTCATCAGATTATAACCATTTCATATTACAGGTGCAATACATAAAATAGGTAGGTAGTCTTAGAAATTTATTGATAAACCTGAGGAGTTAAAAGTAAGTTCGAGGGACTTACTTCCAATGAATGGTGGAATTATGACTGAAGGGCTGTCTCTGCGCTTAATACGAATATCTTCCCGTCACCTATCCTTCCTGTACGGGCATTCTGGCACACCTTTTCGACTATTTCAGGCACATCGCCATCATTTACTACCATTTCAAGCTTTACCTTGGGTAAAAAGGTAATTGTGTATTCTGAACCGTGGTATAGCTCAAGGTGGCTCTTTTGCCTTCCGTAACCTTTTACCTCGGTTATAGTCAAACCTTCAATATGGTAACCCTCCAGGCCTTTTAAGACATCCTGTAGTTTAAAGGGCTTAATTATACATACGATTTTTTTCATTTATACCCACCTGGTACGCCAGAAAAGCAGGGACAGGGTTACCCTGCCCCTACAAGAGCGATTAGAACAAAATCACTTGACACAGTCAAGGGAAAAGCGTTATACTATTGTCTTATATTTTGGTGACGTGCTTTTAACTAACTCTTACCCCGACCCTCTCCCACGGAGTGAGAGGAGGAGGAAGGGGGAGTTTTATGGATGGAGAAAGGAGGATATTATAAATATGGCTATTTCAGGGGACGCATATTCAGCAGGGTACATGAATTTTAATCACGCCGTAAAGGCTACGGATATAGACCTTAAACCCGGGGGTAACCTTACAATCACGGTCCCGCAAATTAAGGTACGCATTCCAGACATAAGGCTCAAGTTCTGGTTTTTTCCAGCTCTATGGCTAAAAGGGTTTGAAGTCCTTACCGAGCAAACTACTGTGCAATTCAATCTCGACACCGCAAAGGTGCGCGCAGAAATTCGTGAGCCATCCCCCACACCTAAACAAGCTACAGTTGAAGTGATTTCAACGATTAGTGAGAAAGGCTCGGTTATATCTGGCAAAGAACTGTAAGGCTTAAAGGTGAAAAGGTAAAGAGGTCAAAAGACTAAGGAACTCTGAACTTAAGACTTTGAACTCTTGGACTTTTAAACTTTTGAACCCTGAAACTCTTTATAACTGCCATACCCCAGATATAGGATGCTGGCAGTCGCCGCATTTGCCATTTTTGATGGAGTTATGAAGGATGGTATAACCTACCCTTTTTATGGCAATCTTATGGCAGTGTGGGCAAAATGTACTTTCCCCCTCGTGTCCTGGCACATTACCTATGTATGGATAATTTAGCCCTGCATCCATGGCTATCTTCCTCGCCTTCTCCAATGTGGCAACCGGCGTGGGTGGAATATTCTTTATCTTATAAGTGGGGTAATAGCGAGAAAAATGGATTGGTACATCTGGCCCAAGATTTTCCTTTATCCATCCACACATCTCCTTGAGTTCTTTGTCGGTATCATTAAGGGTGGGAATTATAAGCACTACAATTTCAAACCAGATACCTATTTTCTTAAGCGTGATTAGTGTATCAAGCACAGGTTTAAGTTCGCCGCTGCAGGTTTCTTTGTAGAATTTTTCCGTAAATGCCTTAAAATCTATTTTAACGGCGCTAAGGTACTTGCACAATTCTTTTAAAGGTTCTTCCTTGATGTAACCATTTGATACCATCACACTGCCGATGCCCTTCTCTTTTCCCAACCTTGCTGTATCATACATATATTCATAGAATACGACTGGCTCCGAATACGTGTATGCAATGGTAGGACAGCCATTCTCCCTGGCGTACTTGACAACATCTTCTGGCGTTAACTTAATATTTTCTACCTGTTCAGGGCGGAATTGAGAGATTTGCCAGTTCTGACAAAACTTACACTCGATGTTGCAGCCGGCAGTGGCAATCGAGTACCCGTTTGTTCCCGAAAGATAATGAAAGAAAGGCTTTTTTTCAATAGGGTCAATGTGCATTGTGCATACACGGGAATGAACAAGTGTATAATATTTACCGCCCCTGTTTTCCCTTACGCCGCAGTAGCCGCGCTCCCTATCCGCAACTTTGCAATTACGTGGACATAACAGGCATTCTACCCGAAGGTCTTCGAGTTGCTTATAGTACATAGCTTCCTTGACAGGAAACTCTGCATCCAGTCCACCTGGGGCGGATTGAAAGGCAGGAGCTGCTTCTGAAAACAATAAAGGGTAGGCTAAAGAAATGCTTCCAGCACACATTATCCCAGTTCTCAGGAATGTTCTTCTTGAAATTACTTCCTCTTTCATGGAATTACTTACTTTTTTTTAAAAGGTATGCTAATTTGGAACATGATTTACTAAGTTCCATTTGGTGGGGAACATTCTATTAATTGAAAGATTATTAAGATGGGCATTTCTTATCTTGTTGTTTCTTTTTTATCATCTCTGTGACTTTTTCAAAAAATTTATAGTCTCCCTCAGTTTCTGCCCGTTTCTTCGCCTCTTCTTTAATCTTTTTAACGTCAATTATATCGCCGAGGCACTGTTCTGCAGCACTGCACCACTCAATGCAGGTGGGAATCCTATCCTTAAAAATGGTCATACCACACTTGCATTGCGCCTTTTCCTCATCGCTCCAGATTTCCACGAGCCTGCCGCATTTTGGGCATTTCCTCTCGACCGGTGTCGGTGCGGTTGTTTTAAGACTTCCTGGACATCGTACCTTTCCTATTGCCATGTGTGCGCCTCCGTTATATTTGTAGAACACTGGTAGCCGCAAGCTTTAGCTTGCGAACTAACACGGAGGTTAAAACCTGCGGCTACCCGAGCAGATGCTTTTCACCCAGCCAATGGCGAGGTGGGCTATATAATTCTCTTTTAATTCTAAACAAAAAGGCCAAATTCGTCAAGTATTTTCCCGCCCTCTGGGTTACAAACAAGACTTTTTCAAAGGTCTCTTATATCTGCTGAAAGGGTTAAAACAAATGTGTTAACCTGGGTTTTTTGCCAACATGGACGTTTACAATCCCAAACGTTCTTGGATAAATCTTCACATCTTCGAGTCCGCACGATTCCATCACGGCTTTTAGCTGCCATCTATTGGGGAATGTCTGAACTGAGCTTGGCAGGTAGGTGTATGCGTCTATCTTACTGGCTGAGATAAGTCTACCTATTATGGGAAGGATTTTGTGGAAATAAAAGTCGTAAAGTAGTCTAAATACTTTATTTTCCGGTTCGGCAAATTCAAGGATGACAACCCGCCCACCGGGTGAAATAACCCTTGTCATCTCCCTTATTCCCAGTTCAAGGTCAGCAACATTTCTAATGCCAAATGCAACAGTGGAGACTTGAAACGTGTTATCAGGGAAAGGCAGGTGCAGTGTATCTGCTTTGATAAACTTGATGCGATTTCCTGAATTGTAGGGGTAGGTTTGAAACCTACCCCTACATTTATTCTTTATTTTGGCGATGGCAAGTCTAAGCATCTCCTCACAGAAATCCGTGCCAACCACGCATGAGTCGTGAGTCCAGAGTCTTGGGTCTTGAGTCTTGAATTCTGACCCCTGACTCCTGACTCCTGACTC
>JACQHT010000185.1 GCA_016198835.1 Planctomycetota bacterium
AATACACGATTTTTGGCAAAGACATCGCTACTCTCGCACACCGGTCCAACAACGTCTACAACTTCTGTACCCCTTTTTACAATGGGCTTTTCTTCCGGATATTCTATTTTTGGATAGGGGACATTGCTTTTCAATGGCCATGTCCGATGATAGGCATCGTAAAGGGTGGGTCTTATAAGGTCATTCATTGCCGCATCGCAAATAACAAACTTCTTACCGTAACTCGATTCCTTTATATACGTAACCCTTGTTATTAGAATGCCAGCATTGCCAACAATGAAGCGTCCCGGCTCCATGATTAATTTGCATCCCGTCTGCCTTACAAGAGGGATTATATCCATTGCATAATCGGCAGGTCTGGTAACTTCCTCACCAGTATAAGAGATGCAGTATCCACCGCCAATATTTATGTATTCTATTTTGATGCCGTATTGATTGCATTCTGGTAAAAACTTTGTCAGCTTCTTAAGGGCTTTTACATACGGTTCCGTGGTGTAGATGGGAGAGCCGAGATGTACATGAAGCCCTGCCAATTTTATACCAGGATATTTTCTTGCCTGACGAAGGATTTTTCCCGCCGTAACGAAATCTATCCCGAACTTGTTTTCTTTTTTACCTGTGGTCGTCTTTGCATGCGTGCGAGGGTCAACATCAGGATTGATGCGCAAAGCTATTCGGACGATCTTATTTAAATCCGTTGCAATCTTGTTAATATTTTCAAGTTCATTTTGCGATTCCACGTTGAACATAAATATGTTGTTTTCTATGGCGTACCGTATTTCATTGCTATTCTTTCCTACACCTGCAAAGACAACCTTAGATGGGTCAGCGCCAATCTTTAACACACGGTATAGTTCGCCGCCTGAGACCACGTCAAAACCAGAACCAGCCTCTGCCAGTGTCTTGCATATCGTCAAATTGGAGTTTGATTTAACGGAAAAACAGATAAGGGGATTTAAAGGCGCAAAGGCATCCTTAATCTCATTAAAATTCGTTAGGATAGCCTTCCCACTGTAGATATACGCTGGTGTTCCAACAGATGAAACAATATCCTCTACCCTTACGTTATCGCAGAAGAGTTCATTCCGCCCAAAAAATGGCGGATTTACAATTTTTCTATATTCAAAGTGGTTCATTAATCAACCCTTTTTGAAAGAAGCAGTAGACAACGATGTTTATCATCGTTGAAATCAACGAACCCTCCTGAGGCGGGCAGGCATAAAGTTCGTTGTCTACCGCTTTTTCAATCTTTTCTCCCAGTAATTCAGGCGTTGCCTTACGAGTTTTGGCGCTTCCTGTTGCCATTTTAGAAACACATACAATTAGAGACATCTGAAAAAGCCGTAAAATAAAACTCATGCCATGCTGAAGAGGTCTGTAAAAATATTCCAGTCATAATTTTCAACCCCATTTATTTAAGACACCTTCAACGCTTTCTTTTAGTTCAGGGAGCTTGTCTTTCACTACCGACCATACAATATCCCATTTTATTCCAAAGTAATGATGAATAATCTTATCTCTCATTCCAGCAATATCTTTCCATTCGATATCGCTATGCCTCTTTTTCAGTGTATTAGAAAGATTTTTGACTGCCTCGCCAATTATTTCAAGATTGCGAACAACGGCGTCTTGCGTTTTAAAATCTTTCAAAAACCCTTCATAATCAATCTTGCCAATATATTTTTTGATTCTTTCTATCGCCTCCTTAATATCACAAAGAAACTCCCTGTCTCCTCTTTTAGACATACGTCAGGCTCCTTCTAATCTCTTCGGCAACCTCTTTTATCCTTATAGTTTCAATACTTACGGGAGTCAAAATATCTACCTTTTTTCCAAAAAGTTCCTCGAGAAAAGAAGACAAACCTATATAAGCATCGAAAAGCCCATTGAAATCTTCACCAAAAAAAGTAGGGTCAAACTCAACAACTAAATCTATATCACTTTTTCTTTTTTGTTCGCCCCTTATATACGAGCCGAATAGAGCGATTCTTTTGACCCCATATTTTTTCAGTTTATCTTTGTGGTCTCGCAATTTCTCTATTATTTCATCTTTTGTTAGAATTTCTGCCGTCATCTATCTACCACCATCTAAATATTGCCAGATAAGGTTAAGAGGCTAAAAAGGTAAAACCTCTTAGCCTCTTGACCTCTTAGCCTTTTCGCCTTGTTTACTTAACCTTTTCTCCCATTCATTTATTTGTTTCCTTACAAGTTTTGGCGCAGTGGAGCCAGGGCTTTTGTAGCTTCTGATGCAGTTTTCTGTGCCTAATACTTTGTAAACGTCTTCGTCTATTACAGGGGAATATTTTTTGAGTGTATCCAGTCCAAGCTCTGGCAAAAT
The DNA here is from genome assembly GCA_016198835.1 of Planctomycetota bacterium. GTDB lineage: Bacteria > Planctomycetota > Brocadiia > Brocadiales > Subterrananammoxibiaceae > Subterrananammoxibius > Subterrananammoxibius californiae. The sequence continues at coordinate 2,342 of JACQHT010000185.1, forward strand.
TCTACTGGTTTTAATACAATTCTTTACAATACTGCCGACTATTTCATGCGCCTGGCGGAAGGGAATGCCCTTCAGCACGAGATACTCAGCAAGCGCTGTGGCGTCTAAAAATCCATCCTCACAAGCACGGGCAAAAATTTCAGCCTTGAATCTAGTATTTTTTACGAGACCAGTAATTAAAGATAAACAGCGTTTTACAGTATCGTAAGCCCCGAAGACCGCCTCCTTATCCTCCTGCATATCCCGATTATAAGCAAGGGGCAGACCCTTCATTAAGGATAGTAAGGTTGTAAGGTTACCATAAACACGTGCGCATTTGCCGCGTATCAGTTCAAGCACATCGGGGTTTTTTTTCTGCGGCATGATGCTTGAGCCTGTGCAGTATGAATCATCAATGTTAATAAAGTCGAATTCCTGGCTCGACCACATAATCCATTCCTCGCTCAGACGCGAAAGGTGCATTGCTATCATGGAAAGGCAGAAGACAAACTCGATACAGAAGTCCCTATCGCTGACGGCATCAACGCTGTTATCGCAGACCCTGTAAAATCCAAGCAGATTAGCGGTAAACTCCGGGTATATTGGCAGGGTTGTCCCTGCGAGGGCGCATGCCCCTAAAGGGGATTCGCTCAAGCGGAGCCACAGACAATCACGCAATCGGCTTTTATCCCTCTCAAACATCTCAACGTAGGCTAAGAGATAATGGGCTAAAAGCACTGGTTGGGCATGTTGGAGGTGCGTAAAGCCCGGGACTATAATCTTAATATTTGCCTTTCCCTTCAATACCAGTTCGTATTGAAGACTGGTAAGCAATTTGGTTAAAATTTTAATCTGGTCACGCATCCAGAGCCTCATATCTAAGGCTACCTGGTCATTTCTACTCCGTGCTGTATGGAGTTTCTTTCCAGCATCGCCGATACGTTCTATAAGGGCGGACTCAATATTCATGTGCACGTCCTCTAAGTGTTCTTTAAAGACAAAATCACCGGATTCTATGTCATTCTGGATTTCTCTTAATCCTTTTATAATCTTATCCCGTTCTGTATTTGTAATGAGGGCGCACTTAGCAAGCATCGTGGCATGGGCAATGCTGCCCTCAATATCATATTTATATAGCTGCCAGTCAAAAGACACGGATTCGGTAAACGCCTCCACATCTGTGCTTGTTGGTTTTGTGAATCTGCCTTGCCACGGTTTTTTCTTGTTCATAGTTAATTAGGTGATAGGTAATAGGACATGGGTTATAAGTTTTTCACCTACCGCCTATGACCTACAACCAATTACCAATCCTCTCAATCCTTTGCCTTTATTTCATCCAATTTCTTTTTAATATAATCGGACCTTTCGCCGTCTAATTCTATGTATCGCTCGTAGCATCTTATAGCGCCGAGTTCGTCATCAAGATTCTCTTCGTAAAGAAGACCGAGGTTGTAATAAGCATTTGTATATTCTTGGTCAAGCTCGATAGCCTTAACGTATGCGAGTTCAGCCTCTTTATATATGCCCTTCTTTTTGTACATCCCGCCAAGATTATTGTAAGCTTGGTGGTGAAGAGGATTTGCCGCATCGTTATGTTCAAGTGCTGCAATTACCTTCTGGTACAGGGAAATTGCCTTATCAGTTTCAGGTGTTACACCGTAACATTTTGCCAGTCGAAAGAGTGTATCCACATCTGTGTTTCCCAATTCCACTACAACATCGTATATTTCCTTAGCTACCGCATAATCACCATCCCAATAAAAGCGGTTTGCAAGCTGTAAAAGCTTCTCCATGCCTTCTCTGGGTCTGGAGTCTTGAGTCTTGAGTTCCACCCCTCCTCTGTCTCCCCCTTGAGAAGGGGGGGGCAAGTCCTGACTCTCAACTCCTGGGGGTGGCATGGACAAACTTGTTTGTCCGTGCTGAGGCTTTCCAGTCTCAAGTGCGTCTCTTAAGCTTGTAATAAGTTTTTCCTGCTCCTCTGAACGTTTCATTTCCTCAGATAGACGATTCAGCACCTCTACGTACTTTTTTGATTCCTCTTCTCTTTTTTTCTTTTCTATCTCAAGCTGTTCTTTTAGCTTGCTGATAGACGATTCACCCCTGCAACCGATAACAAAACAAGTGGTACTAAAAAGTAGCAAAAAGATTAAAATCACCCTTTGTCGTGCCATGGGGTTAATAAAAACAAATTTTTGGGCAAATTGCAATGCAATTATTTAGAAATCTTCTTGAATGAACCCTGTAGAAGCGATATACTCTTACTATGCGTAAAAAGACTACCAGTCGAACAAAGGTCAAAAAGACAATTAAAGACCAACAGTTCGTTATTGATACAAGCATCTTTACCAATCCCGATGTATATAAATCATTTGGAACAAGCCCCACCGATGCCCTGAAGGAGTTTTTGGTTACGATTGGCAAGGTGGAGGGTCCTATCTTTTATATGCCCCCCTCCATCTTTCAGGAGTTGCTTAACTTTGTTGATATAAACAAAATCCCGGTAGAGCTTCAGATTAGAATCTGTCAGAAGGCGCCCATGCGATACGAACTCACAGTGCCGGCATTTTTACTTTACGAATTGATTGAAGATGTGAGACATCGAATAGATAAGGGACTGCGTGTCGCCGAGCAGGCAGTACGTGAAACAACAAGGGAAAAAGAGCCGGAGACAATCTCTGATTTACGGAAGAAGTACCGCGTTGCCTTGCGTGAAGGGATTATAGACAGTAAAGAGGATGTAGATTTAATCCTCCTTGCAAGGGAGCTAAATGCGATAGTGGTTAGCGCAGATATAGGGATTATGACCTGGGCTGATAGATTGGGCATACGCTACATCGAATCTCGCAACCTCCGAAGCATCCTTGATAGCATGATTAAGCGGTAATAATTTCCCACAAGCGGACTTGGTAGACAACGAACTTTATGTTCGTTGTATCAACGACCACTGCTGCCTTCCGCAGTCCCCAGGTGGCTTTCTATCGTAACCCTATAAAGAACTCTATTATTAAGCTTACTATATCCCTTTTATAGAGAAAGGTACTTACAAGATGGCTAATTATTACTACATTCAGTCCTCCTAATAGGGCATAAAAAACC
>JACQHT010000190.1 GCA_016198835.1 Planctomycetota bacterium
ACATAATACTGGAATGCCATAACAACGCCGGTAATAAATGCAATCGTAAGGGGTACGGTGCGTTTTAAAAAGTTCAATTAATACTCCTACTCTTATTATAGCAATTTTTCAATTTCCTCATCTGTAAATCGCAACTGCCTCAAAACCCTTTTACAATACACAGGGTCTAATGTCTTCTTCCCCATCTGGACAGGGGCAGAATATCTTTTGTCTTTAACAATCCTTGAATATATTGCATGGTCTGTTGAACCCTGCCTGACGAATATTACTCCGCCTTTTTCCAGTAGTTTTACAAATTCCCTACTGGACATCGAAGGTACTTTAGGCATAAGAAGGGACCTCGTGTATCTCCAGTGGCCTCAAAATTAGTTCCTCACATGGTTCCTTATACCACTCAGGTTCTGTATCTCTTATAAATTCAATAAACTCTTCAGTGGAAATAGGGGATACAACGGTCTCAGGATGTTCTTTTATGTCTTCTAAATACAATTCAATTGCCGTTTTGAGGTTCTTCTCTACATTTGCAAGGTCTTCACCACGGGCAGATACGTTAAGCTCCAAACATATTGCAACATATTCAAGTTTGCTTTTACGGATTATTGCTGTATATTTCTTCTTCATTTATTTTACTTCTACCTCCCAGTAACAAATGCAATCGTAAGGGGTACGGTGTGTTTTAAAAAGTTCAATTAAATACCTCCCGGGAAGGACACGCACCCCCCACCCCCTCTTTTTAGAGGGGAGCATACAGGGGGGCTATCCCCTCTATTAAGAGGGGATAAAGGGGTGTGTCTTCTTATGGCTTCAACAAGCTCCGCCTCATTGGTTATATTACACTGGAACTCGGTATAATATGCGCCAACTAATCTAATGTCGTGGGCATCGCTTCCTGCTATACCAGGTATGTTAAGTTTATCCCTTAAAAGTTGTGCCTGTATGCCTGCCATTTCACTTGTATTTGTACTCATAATCTCTAATCCATCTATCTCAAGAGAATATAGCAATTCTTCTAATCCAGCGCCGTAACGATATGGATGTGCAGGAATTACCACCGCAGAATGCTTGTGTGCCTCTCTTATTATATCCACTTCATCCATACCAGGCTCTAAATCCTCATTTAAACCGTAGATTAAGAGGTGTAAACCTTGCGGTGTTGAGACCTCAACTCCCCTCAGGATTACAAGGTTGCCAGAAAATTTTTTTAACTCTGCAATCTCCTCCTTACGCCACAGCCTCTCATGTTCCGTTATCACGATGCCATCTAACCCTTTTCTCTTCGCCTTGATTATCAGCTTGTAAGGGTCAATGTGGCTGCAAGAGGAGTAACGGTTAGTATGAATGTGCATGTCTATACGCATAAAATTAACAGCCTTGTTATACGAATTTGTAGCCGCAGGTTTTAACCTGCGAGAAATAACGCAACCTAAAGGTTGCGGCTACCATAATTTATATCAGAACAATGCTCGGATGAACACTCCGAACTCTGCGAGGATAAAAAATGCTATAAGCATCGCCTTGCCGATATCCTGCGCACGGAGACTTCCTAACAACAAAGGCTCTCTGGAGAGGTATGCACTGGCGGCATAAAGCTCCTCACCCATCAGTGTATAATCACAAGATGTAATAAAGAAAGGTAGCTGGGTGAATGCATCCGTCCCTGCAATCTGGATGGCGCCCGTTTCTGCACCTGTCTCCGCAAGAAGGAGTGCTTCGGCATAAAAATACCCTATAAAAAAGTTAGTGGCAGGCTTTTCCCTCGTCATGATGCCGCTAACGGCTGCTACGTAAGGAAACTGTTCGGATGCAACAAGAAAGATATTATCCTCATTATAGGCATCGGGCCTTCCTGCTTCAAGATACGACTCCTTAACCACCTCCTGGCTGACGGACATCACTATTGGGTCATTATTTACAACCTTAAGCATTGCGTCATACTCTGCAATCTTTCTGGCTATCCTTCCAAGGATGTTAACCGCTGCTATTGTGGATATACTACCCATTGATGTCAAGCCATGGACAAAGAGCACAGGCTTCCCCATTTCTGTGGCTCGTCCCAGCGCCTCATCAACGGCATCCAGTCCGCTAATCTTTCTTAAAAATATGTTTGGATTTCGCCTGGCATGGGCAATAGAGTACAGCACTAATCCACTGAACGTAAGCATTATAATGAGATTATACCACTCGGCAAGATTAAAAAGGTTGCCATATCCTTTTGCAGAGGCAATCTGCGGAACGACCTCCTTGCCACCCTGTCCTTCCATAACAAGCTGGAAATAATAAGGGGTTTTTCTTAATGTCCTGATATCTTGTCCTGCATAAATCTTTTTTAGGTCCACAGTCACAACATGAAAACTGGCATTTTTATAATTTGTATTGGACTTTATACGGAGCGCCTCCCTATCAAACGGACCATCCTTATTCGTTGATATATATATTGCATATTCAACATTTGGTGAATCACTTGGCGATATGCGCCACCTTAGCGAAACACTTCCACCTGCATCATTTTGCGTATCGAAGGCTTGAAAATCGGTTGAAGGGATAAGACGATTGGTCTCGTCAGCCAGAACTGTTCCAATAAATAAAAAAAACGTTAAAAGAATTGGAAATTGGAGATTAAAAATTTGAAATTTTAAATTTACAATTTTCATTTTACAGCTTTTTAGAATATAAGCGTTCGTAATATATCACCCTGTTCAGATGCTGTCAAGGTTTTTAATTGTTGACAGAAAGTAGTTTGATTGATAGTGTATTTCTGAGGATTAGTTTAGGGTGGCATGGATAAACTTGTTTGTCCGTGCTGATAATGATAAGGTGCAGTGATGGGCAAGAAAGAAATGGAAACTAACTTTATAAAATTCCTCGGCACTGCGGGGGCAAGGATTGTCGTCTCAAAGCAGATAAGGGCATCTGGCGGGACGTGGTTTTCACTGAACGGCTCTAATATCCTTGTAGACCCTGGACCGGGGTGTCTCGTCAGATGCTGTGCAAGCAGACCAAAGCTCGACCCGCTTACTCTTGACTACATAATTGTAACTCACAGACATCTTGACCACTGTGCGGATGTAAATGTGATGATTGAGGCGATGACGGAAGGGGGGTTAAAAAAGAAGGGTACGTTATTTACTACTGAGGAGGCTTTAACAATTGACCCTGTGGTCTTTCAATACGTTCGCAAATATCTTAACAAGATTGAAATCCTTAAAGAAGGGGCGTCGTACAAAATCAGCGATACGGTTTCCTTCACAACACCTATCCGCCACGACCATCCTGTAGAAACCTATGGACTTATTTTCAAGACTCCATTATGTACCATTTCTTATATTGTTGACACATCCTTTTTCCCGGGGTTGATAAAGGCATACAGGGGCGATATACTATTGATGAACCTCGTGCGCTATAAATCAGAAAACGACCGTGCAAGGGGTATTTTCCATCTCAATCTCAACGATGCGCGAAAGATTATCAGCGAGACAAAGCCAAAGGTTGCCATATTGACCCACTTTGGAATGACAATGCTAAAAGCTAATACAAGAGAAATAGCGGCACAATTGACCGAAGAACTTAAGACGAGGGTAATCTCTGCAGGTGATGGGATGAGGCTCGATTTGGCGAGCTTACTGTAGGGGCGGTTTGCGAACCGCCCTTACTTTGAAAAGGGGGTTGTGGTATGAAAGGTAAATACAATCCTGAGATACACCACCGTCGTTCTATTCGTTTGAAAGGTTATGATTACACACAGCCATGGGCTTATTTTGTAACTGTGTGTACTTACCAATGGAAATGCCTTTTCGGCGAGGTTGTGGATGGAAAAATAAGGTTAAATGAGTATGGACAAATAGTAAAAGAGTGTTGGGAGTGGTTATCCCATCAATATTCATACGTAAAGGCAGAAGAATATGTTGTAATGCCTAATCACTTGCATGGAATTATTCTCATTACCGATGATTGTAGGGGCGGTTCGCGAACCGCCCCTACAGGTATAATTAAACGTAAACCATTGGGGCGATTAATCGGTGCATTCAAAACCGTATCCAGTAAGCATATTAATAAGATTCATTACATATCAGGTTCATCTATCTGGCAACGAAATTATTATGAACACATCATCCGCAATGAAAATGAATTAAACCTCATCCGTGAATATATTATTAACAATCCTGCCCAATGGGCTGATGATGAAAACAACCCTAATAATTTCACACAATCGTATTTGTAAAGGTTAAAAACTATGCGATTAATAGGCTAAAAGACATCTGGGAGGCAATATTAAACCGATTAGGGCATAAAAATAATCATTGAAAATTTTAAAAATCCTTGACAAAACAAAATATTGTGATATGATTTGTACAAATTCATTATAGAGGAACAATTCTCTTTATGCGGGGATTGGCTTCCTACTGTATCATATAAAGGGGAGGATGGTTGGCAATGCGCATTTACGCATGTAATCTCTCTCTCTCTCTCTCTCTCTCTCGAAAGAATAGGTCTTTCTTTATTCAAGCCTGTCATTGCGAGCCTGCCTCAAGCAGGCGAAGCAATCTCATATTCTTTACTCAATAAGCCTTCTTCAGTCCGGCAAGAAGGCTTTTTTGTTTTTGGGAGGTGATGCCTATGTACTAAAGAAACGTACCGTTTCACTGACGTCCGACAAGGCTGGTGTCTTAATGAAAAGAAATGAAAGGAGAGAATACCAATGAAGAGATTATCGGTTTTATCGACAATGGTTATCTTACTGGGGCTCTTGGTCTTTGGAGGCTGGGCAATAGCTGCACCGAGCGTTCCTCACCTAAATTGGGGTAGTGAGGTAAACCCAGGTCAATGTTCGGATGGTCAGTTGGTGATTAACGTTACTCATAAGGTTACAAATGACGCAGATTCAAGCGTAACGGGTAAATATTGGGCATACGATAACTACAAAAGGCTCATACAGGTATGGCAGGTGGGTACGGATACCTTCTGCGCTGTGATTCGTTATCAGGGCGCTTTCACCACCGTAGCAACCAACAGTCCCGAAAACACCGATGGGGATGGCATAGCCGCCGGAATCAAAGGCACATTTGAAGGCGGGTATAGAGCCACCATTACCGGAACCCTCGACCCAAGCCCATCATATCGCACAAGGGGAAACATCGGTACATTTGACTATGGATGGGATGGGAATCCCGACAACGGCCCATCATCACCATTTAGCTGGGTATCCACATACTTCACTTCGGTAGATAGCTTTACTTACGAGTGGTGGGGGTGGGTTTACCATGGTGGCAGTAATGGCACATGGGTTAACTCGGTAGACGGCAATCAGGGTGATATTACTGACTGAGGTTGCAACAAATGGACTGTAGGGGCGGTTCACGAACCGCCCCTACAAGTATGTGTGGATTGCATTAAAATCTCCCTCTCCCCTTGGGGGAGAGGAATAAGGTGAGGGGGGGTATAAACTGCTTAAGAGGACATTTTTTAGGGAGGTGATGCCTATGCACTAAAGAAACGTATCGTTTCAGTGATGCCCGACAAGCCTGGTGTCTTAATGAAAAGAAATGAAAGGAGAGAATACCAATGAAAAGATTATCAATTTTGTTGGTTGTTGGAGTTTTTGTATATCTTTTTGCCTTACCAAGCAACAGAGCATTTGCAGGGTGCACAACCATTAAAGATGGTACGCTACTCGATGTTAACGGAAATCCAATTGTACTGGGTTACGACCAGTTCGGATATAATTACCAGGCACACATGTTCAATGGCACCTATGACAGTGTAGACCGCAATCTCGATGGCACATACTGGGGCAGCACAGGAGATTATGTGAACGACCGCCTGCGGATGAAGTGGTCTGACGACTGGCTGTCTAACAAAGACTGTAGCGGTGATGGCAAGTTGGACAGAGGTTCGCCGAGTTCAAACGGTTGGCCAACTATTAGTCAAGGCTGGCTGACAAATCAAGTTGAAGGGGATTATGATTCTGATGGCGATGGCACTGAGGATGCGCACTACAGTTACTTTGTCAAAATAGTCTGGGTTGGTCCCGGTGGTCCATTGTGGGGTCAATATACTATAATTCAAGAAGTGTATAATGACCCGGTTGGCGGCTACAATGGCGTACTATACAAGGCGGCAAGCCCTGGCTTTGGCCTTAACGACCACTGGACTGAATAAAGGCTTCGGATTTTACAAACTGTAAGAAACTTTTGTAGGGGCGTATTGCAATACGCCCCTACTTAAAGATCTTTACTACAAAGCAGGATACCGCAGATGGTCTTTGCGTCAATGATTTTGCCATTCTTAATCATTTCGATTGCCTCATCCATATTTACTTCAAGTACTGCAAGGGTTTCGTCTGAGAGGGCGGTTCGAGAACCGCCCCTACCAGCTTTTTTGAGGTCTTTTGCAAGAAAGAGGTGCATTAGTTCGTTGCTGATGCCGGGGGAAGGATAAAACTGGATGAGTTTTTCCATTTTTCCTGCAGTGTATCCTGTTTCTTCCTTAAGCTCCCTGTGTGCACATTGAAGTGGTGTTTCACCCGGCTCCAACGTCCCGGCAGGGATTTCATATAATGTATTTTTTACAGCATATCTGTATTGTTTGATAATTATAATGCGGCTATCAGGGAGCATTGGAATTATAGCCGCAGACCC
>JACQHT010000193.1 GCA_016198835.1 Planctomycetota bacterium
AGGGGTGGAGTTAATAACGCCGATAGCGATGGAGGAGAACCTGAGGTTTGCAATCAGGGAGGGTGGAAAGACGGTCGGCGCAGGCGTGGTAAGCAAGATTATACAATAGCACAAAATAAATTTCTCTGGGAGTAGAACATTGACGGACCAAAAGATACGCATTCGGATGGAGGCTTACGACCATAGGACACTGGACCAATCGGCAGCAGAGATTGTTGAGACTGCTAAACGTACAGGCGCAAAGGTTTCTGGACCCATTCCATTACCAACACGTATTGAGAGATACACGGTACTTCGCTCTCCTCACGTGGATAAGAAGTCCAGAGAGCAGTTTGAAATAAGGACGCACAAGCGTTTGATTGAAATAAGCGAGCCTACCGCAAAGACAGTCGATGCGTTAAATAAGCTAAATATGCCAGCAGGTGTCGAGATAAGGATTAGGGCATAAAACCCCTTCTTTAAGAAGGGGGAGGTATTTAAGATGATAACGAGTTTACTTGGAAAGAAACTTGGAATGTCGCAGATGTTTACACCCGAGGGTGAGTTAGTCCCTGTTACAATAATACAGGCAGGCCCTTGTGACATTATGCAAATAAAAACCGTTAAGAAAGACGGATATTCTGCACTTCAGGTTGGCTTCGAAGATAAGAAAAAGAAGCGAGCAACCAAACCAGAAATTAGCCATGCGGCAAAAGCTGGTATAGGACCAAAAAGGTTTATTCGTGAACTCCCGTGCGAAAATGATTCACAGTATAAGCCTGGCCAAAAACTGACTGTAGACGTGTTTAATGGTATAAGCCTGGTAGATATTATAGGGGTTAACAAAGGAAAAGGCTTCGCCGGGGTTATGAAAAGATGGGGTTTCAAAGGTGGACGTGCAACACATGGTTCTACAAGACACAGATGCCCTGGTTCTATCGGTTCAAATACTGACCCCGGCAGAGTAATTAAGGGCATGAGGATGGCGGGTCGTTTGGGAGGGAAAAGGTGCACCTTGCGAAACATTAGAGTTGTCAAGATTGACAGCGCCAGGAATCTGCTTTTTGTTAAAGGTTCCGTGCCGGGCTATAATGGGGCATATCTTTATGTACGAAAGAGCAAAAGTTTAAAAGGTGAAAAGTGATAATCGAACTCCCGGTATACAATAACGAAGGTAATGAAATTGAAAAAGTCTCCTTAGACGAGGAAAGACTTGGTAGTAGAATCCACAAAACCCTCTTGCGTGAAGCAGTAATTATGTATGAGGCGAATCAGAGGGTAGGCACTGCTTCTACGAAAACCAAGAGCGAAGTTGCAGGCGGTGGGAGGAAACCCTGGATACAGAAGCATACGGGAAGGGCAAGGGCTGGAAGCATACGCTCACCCTTGTGGAGGGGTGGCGGGATAGTATTCGGTCCCAAACCAAGGGATTATTCCTACTCTATTCCAAAAAAGGCAAAGAAGGTTGCTTTAAGGTCTGCCCTTCTTTCAAGATTTGTGGATAACGAGGTAGTTGTGGTTGACAGGTTAGACTTCGATTCCCCAAGTACAAAAAAAATGGTGCGGTTGCTTAGTGCGTTAAATGTCAATGGTAGTTGTTTAATTGTAATTCCAGAGAGGAGAGAGACCGTCTGGAAGTCGGCAAGGAATATTCCATTGGTCAAGGTGATGACCGCTTCAGAGTTAAACGCTTACGATGTTCTTAAGAGGGATAAATTATTAATGACAAAGGATGTCTTGAGTATCCTTTAATAAGGAGCAAATCAGAGAAAATGGATTCATATCAAGTAATAAAGAGGCCTTTACATTCTGAAAAAGCCGTGGAAGATAGAGACCGTAGAAATGCCTATCATTTTGAAGTGGACACGCGGGCAAATAAGATAGAGATAAAGAATGCTATTGAAAAACTCTTTAATGTGAAGGTACTCAATGTCAGGACAATGATAGTGAATGGGAAAAAACGCCGGTCAAGGTACAAGATTGGAACAACCCCGGATTGGAAAAAGTCTATAGTAACCCTTCAAGAAGGAAACACAATAGACATCGGTTATTAACAACATAGGCGGCACGGATAAACAAGTTTATCCATGCCACCCTAATGGAAAGAAGAAAACAATGGGTATTGTTTATTATAAGCCAACATCTCCAGGAAGACGGTTTGGGAGCGAGGTTGATTTTTCTGATATTACAAAGACCGAACCAGAGAAGTCACTAATAGAACCCCTCCGGAAGACTGGCGGAAGGAATACAGAAGGAAAGATTACTGCTGAGCATATAGGTGGAGGGAGTAGAAGACACTACAGGATTATTGATTTTAAGCGCAATAAGGATAATATTCCTGCAAAGGTTGCCGCCGTTGAATATGACCCTAATCGCTCAGCGAGGATTGCGCTACTTCATTACAAAGATGGCGAAAAGAGGTACATACTTGCTCCTGACGGACTCAAGGTGGGGCAAATTGTTATGTCAGGGGAGAAGGTTGAACCTGCTGTAGGCAATTGTATGCCTTTAAAGAATATACCGATGGGCATGGATGTCCATAGTATCGAATTGAGCGTGGGACGCGGCGGGCAGCTTGTCAGGTCAGCCGGAGGCGTAGCGAAACTTCTTGCGAAAGAGGGGAATTACGCCAACATAGTGCTTCCATCAGGGGAGATACGCAAGGTGTTTTGGGAGTGCAGGGCAACTATTGGTCAGGTTGGGAATCTTGACCATAACAATATTACCATAGGCAAGGCTGGCAGGAGTCGCTGGATGGGTATAAGACCACGTGTAAGAGGCAATGCAATGAACCCTATTGCTCACCCAATGGGCGGTGGTGAGGGAAGGGCACATGGGGGACGTCATCCTTGCTCTCGAACAGGCTTACTGTCAAAGGGAGGAAAGACCAGAAAGAGAAGGTCTATCACCACTAAGTATATTATTCGCAAAAGGCAAAAGTAGCAAAGCCAAAGAATAAATTAACTTAACAGGAGCAATTATGGGACGTTCAGTAAAGAAGGCGGCTTGGGTGGACCCTAAATTAATGAAAAAAGTTCTTAAGCAGAAGGATACAGGAATCAAGGACCCAATACGTACCTGGTCTCGTAGCAGCACAATAATTCCTGAATTTGTCTCATACACATTCTTAATTCACAATGGTAAGGTATTTCATAAGCTTTTTGTTACAGAGGACATGGTAGGACACAAATTAGGAGAATTTGCCCTCACAAGGACATTTAGAGGTCATGGTGGGGTCAAAAAGAAAGAGACAAAAATTTCTGGTTAAAAACCCTTTACATAGCCGCCATTATAGCGCAGGTTTTTAGACCTGTCCAAAGAAGGGATAGATAAGCAGATGGAGTTTAGGTCAACTTACAAGTTTGCAAAGATTTCTCCACGCAAGGCAAGATACGTAATAGACCTTATCCGTGGAAAGTCAATAAACGATGCCCTTGAAATACTTAGATTTACGAAGAAGAGGGCATCGTATATGATAGATAAAGTACTTCGTGCCGCCATGGCAAGCGCAAATGAAAGCATGGAGGGGGATGTCGATACCCTATGTGTTTCAGAAGCGAGGGTGGATGGTGGTCCTGTACGCAAATGGCATCGTCCAAGGCCGAGAGGGATGTCGTCACGTATTTTGAGAAGGACAAGCCATATTACTGTAACTTTATCTGACGAGAAAAAGGCAGTCAGGTAGAAGGAGAAATTATGGGTCAAAAATGTTCCCCTACTGGTTTAAGATTAGGAATAACCGAGGATTGGAGGTCACGCTGGTATGCAGATAAAAAGACCTTTGGCAAATTGCTGGTAGAGGACCAGAAAATTCGCAAAAAAATTAAAAAGGAGTATCATTTTGCAGGCATTCCAAAGATAGAGATAGAAAGAACCCGAGAAACAGCAAAAGTAACGCTTCATACTGCAAGGCCAGGCCTTATTATTGGTCGCAAAGGGGCTGAAGTTGATAAACTAAAAGAAGAACTTGAAAAGCTAATAGGTAGGAGTGTAACAATAAAGATTAAAGAGATTACCAAACCGGAGCTCGATGCCCAGCTTGTGGCTGAAAATATTGCTGAACAACTCGAAAAGAGGACGCCTTTCAGGAGGGCGATGAAAAAGGCAGTTGAGACTACAATGAACGCCGGAGCCGAGGGTATCAAGATACGGGTTGGCGGGCGTCTGGCAGGCGCTGAGATTGCCAGGAGAGAATCTGTTAGCGAAGGTAAGATTCCTCTACACACGCTGAGAGCCGACATTGACTATGGATTTGCAGAGGCTATGACCACGTACGGCACAATAGGGGTAAAGACCTGGATATATAAAGGATTAAAGGGAAAAAACGATGCGCTTAATGCCGAAGAGGGTTAAATATAGGAAGTCACAAAGAGGAAGAATAAAGGGCAATGCTACCGGTGGCAACACCGTTGTATTTGGCGAATATGGACTACAAGCCTTAGAACCGGGATGGATAAGCGCCCAGCAGATAGAGGCAGGCAGAGTCTCGGCAAGCCATTTTCTTTCTGGCGAAGGAAAACTTGTTATCAGGGTGTTTCCACATAAAGCAATAAGCGCCAAACCTATTGAAACGCGCATGGGTAAGGGCAAAGGAGAGCCAGATTACTGGGCTGCGGTAGTTAAACCCGGTACGATTCTTTACGAGATTGGTGGTGTCCATGAGGATTTAGCAAAACAAGCCTTCAACAGGATTGCATATAAGATGCCGATAAAGACAAGGTTCGTCTACAGGAGGGCGACTATATGAAAATCACTGAGCTTAGGAGTAAATCGCGTAAAGAAATTCTGGACGAAATCGAAGGGTGTAAGCGAGAGCTTTTTAATTTGAGATTTCAGTGGCAGAGTGGTGAGCTACGCAATTCGTCACAATACAGCAAAACAAGGAAAGACATTGCAAGGTTGAACACTATTTTGCAAGAAATGGAGTTGGGAATCAATAAACATCTCTATATGAAGGAGAATAGTTCAAAATAATGCAAGAAAAACTTAGAGGTCGTAGGAAAACTATAGTTGGCGTCGTCACAAGCGATAAGATGAACAAAACCGTCGTTGTAGAGGTGGAAAAACACATCAAACACCCTAAGTACGGTAAATTTATTAGAAGGTCTACTGTCTATAAGGCACATGACGAGGAGAAAAAAGCCAAGGTTGGAGATAAGGTGGAAATTGTGGAGGTAAGACCTTTAAGTAAATCAAAACGCTGGCGCCTGGTGCGCATTTTAGAATAGGTTATTTCAATTGGAAAGAGCTTTTGACTATCTTGACGGTTGGGAGTTGCTGGAAATGATAATGGAATATACAAAGTTAGATGTTGCAGACAATACTGGCGCTAAAAGGGTAATGTGTATAAAGGTACTTGGCGGCACAAGTAGAAAATATGCCGCCGTAGGCGATATTATAGTTGTTACGGTAAAAAAGGCAATTCCAGGTGGAGACGTAAAGAAGGGAGAGGTTTTAAAAGGTGTAGTGGTTAGAACAAAGAACAACATTCGAAGGGAAGACGGGTCTTATCTAAGATTCGACAAAAATGCAGTTGTGCTAATAGATAATGACGGCAATCCAAGGGGAACAAGAATCTTTGGTGCGGTGGCGCGAGAACTCAGACAAAAGAATTTCATGAGGATAGTTTCTTTGGCTCCCGAGGTTGTTTAATCCGCCTCAGGCGGATGGAGAAGAAACAAATGCATGTTCGTATAAATGACATAGTTGAGGTTATGAGCGGAGACGATGCCGGAAAGACAGGTAAGATTCTGAAGGTCATACCAAAGAAGCAAAAGGCTGTCGTTGAGGGTATAAATTATATCCTTAAACATGTAAAGCCGAGCCAGAAGAATCCACAAGGTGGACGTGTCCAGAAGGAAGCGCCAATGGTGGTCTCAAATGTTCTTGTGGTATGCCCTAACAAAAGCTGTACGAAATACAATAGGGGTGTTAGGACACGTATGAAATTGCTCGATAACGGGAATAGAGTAAGGGCATGTGTGAAATGCGGTCATGAAATAATTGTTACAGTTTAATATGCGGCAGTTTAAATAGAATACTATAAAGAGCAGGAAAGATGGCACGATTACTTGATTTGTATCAACAAAAAGTTGTTCCAGAATTGATGACGAAGTTTGGTTATAAGAACAAACTTGCGGTACCAAGATTATCTAAAATTGTGGTTAACATGGGCGTGGGGAAGGCACTGGAAAACAAAAAAGCAATCGAAGATGCCGTTAAACATCTGTCCCTCATAACAGGGCAGAAGCCTCTTGTTACGAAGGCACGGACATCTATTGCAGGGTTCAAACTGAGGAAAGGCAACCCAATAGGTTGCAAGGTAACGTTGCGTGGCAGGATGATGTACGAATTCTTTGATAGGCTAATTAGTATTGTGCTACCCAGGATAAAAGACTTTCGAGGACTATCCCCCAAAGCCTTCGATGGCCGTGGTAATTATACTCTCGGGATTAGTGAGCAACTGGTTTTTCCTGAGATAAACATTGATGATGTTGAGTTTGTTCAGGGTATGGATATAACATTTGTGATAACAGGGAATAAGGATGAGCACTCATTTGAGTTACTCAAGCTTTTTGGAACACCATTTAGACCTTAAAAGGGAGAAGGCTTAATATGGCGCGTAAGGCACTTAGAGAGAAGTGTAAGAAGACGCCAAAATACAAAACAAGAAAATACAACAGATGTGAACTCTGTGGACGCTCGAGGGCATACTACAGAAAGTTCCATGTTTGCAGGATATGTTTCAGGACATTAGCCTTAAGGGGGGAAATCCCCGGTGTTAGGAAGGCAAGCTGGTAGTTAAAAATCATAACATAAATTTGGGGAGTAAATTCAAGAAATGTGTATGACTGATACTGTTGCTGATATGCTGACCCGCATTAGAAATGCCAATATGACCGGGCAAGAAAGCGTAGATATACCTCTTTCTCGTTTTAAAGTGGCAATAGCAAGGGTTCTAAAGAATGAAGGATTTATAAAGGAATTTAAAGAAATTCCTGATGAAAGGCAAGGCACCCTGCGTGTCTATCTCAAATATGGCCCAATGAAGCAAAGGGTTATCACTCAAATTAGAAGGGATAGTAAATCAGGCAGAAGATTGTACAAAAAGGCTGGAGAAATTAAAAACGTATTAAGTGGAATAGGTATAGCAATATATTCTACTCCAAAAGGGATTATAAGTAATAAAGAAGCCCATAAACTTCATGTGGGTGGGGAATTAATTTGTACAGTTTGGTAACTCGGTAGAGACGCATAGCTATGCGCCTCTACTGGTGGGGCAATTTTAATAGAAATAGGGAAAGATATGTCAAGAATAGGGAAGAAGCCGATACCTGTACCCGATAATGTTAAAGTAAATATTAATGACCGTCGTCTTTCCGCCGAGGGGCCTAAAGGCAAGTTAACCCAGGAGTTTCACCAAAAAATGACGGTAGAATACGACGAAAAAAGTAGACTCATACACGTCAAACGCCCTTCGGATGATAAGCAACAAAAGGCACTTCAAGGCTTGACCCGTTCACTCATTGCAAACTTAATTAGTGGCGTAACCAACGGGTTCTCTAAAACACTGGAAATTAATGGGGTTGGTTACAGTGTGAAGGTTCAAGGCAGAGAGGTAGTATTACAGCTTGGATTTTCTCATCCTGTAAATTTGAAGATTCCAGATGGGCTTGAAGTCGAAGAGGTGAGTAAAACAAACCCCGGCAAATTAACTATAAGAGGCGCAGGTAAACAACTCGTAGGACAATTTGCAGCCTTTATCAGGGACATCCGGCCCGCAGAACCTTACAAAGGTAAGGGAATCAAATACGCGGGAGAGGTTATACGGAGAAAGGCTGGAAAGGCATTTGCTGCGGCACAATAAACATTAGACTTACAGGATAGGTCGTTTTCGGGGAAGGCTTAATTTATGAATCTTAACAGAGAAAAATGGCGTAAAAGGGAGCGGCGGCACAAAAGGGTTCGTCAAAGGATTATTGGAACTGCTGAAAGGCCACGCCTGAGTGTATATAAAAGCTTAAAGAACGTTTATTGCCAATTGATAGACGATATGGCAGGCAAGACGCTTGCTTCTTCATCAACTTTACAAAAAGACATCAGGGAAAAAGTTCGTTACGGAGGCAATAGGGCATCCGCAGAATTAGTTGGCCAAAAGATAGCCGAGGAGGCAAGAAAGATAGGGATTCAAAAGGTGGTCTTTGACAGGGGTGGCTATAAATTCCACGGCAGGATTAAGGCATTGGCTGAGAGTGCAAGAAAAAATAATTTGGTATTTTAATAACAGGATTTCAGTCCGCCTAAGGCGTACCAAAAGGAGGGGTTTTTGGCATTCAACAAAGAGAAAACAGAGTTTCAAGAGACAGTTATAAGTATCAACAGATGTACTGCAGTAACGAAAGGAGGAAAAAACCTTAGTTTTAGCGCACTTGTTGCGGTAGGGAACGGCAAGGGAACTGTAGGATATGGATTTGGTAAAGCCAGAGAGGTTCCCAGTGCAGTTAGTAAGGCAGTCAAGGATGCAATGAAACAGACCATTCAAATACCATTCGGTAGAAGTGGAGACACATTGCCCCACGAGGTCTGGGGGCATTATGGCGCCTCCAGGGTATTTATGAAACCTGCTTCAGGTGGTACAGGTATAAAGGCAGGCGGCACCGTGAGAGCGATCCTTGAAGCTGCTGGCGTTAAAAATATATTGACAAAATGTTACGGAAGCAGAAATCCAATAAATATTGTCAAGGCAACCATTAATGGTTTAAGGATGCTTAGAACAAGAGAACAGATAGAAAAATTAAGAGAAAGCAAGATAGAATGAATCTGATAGATGTCAAAGCAACGCCATTTAAGCGAAAACGCAAAAAAAGGGTTGGCGCAGGTCCCGGCTCTGGCCATGGTAAGACTTCGGGGCGCGGAGGTAAAGGGACAACGGCACGTTCGGGAACAGAGTACCGTCCCTACTTTGAAGGTGGGCAAATGCCCTTATTTCGCCGCCTTCCTAAAAGGGGTTTCCATAATCCATTTAAAAAGCTTTACGATATTGTAAACATAAAAGACCTCGAATGTTTTGACGAAGGAACAGTCATAGACCCAGAAAAGATGCAAGAAAAAGGAATTGTAAAGAACATTAAAGATGGTGTTAAGGTCTTAGGCGATGGGGAACTAAAAAAGCCTTTGACCGTTGTTGCCCACAAGTTTAGTAAAACAGCCGTTGAGAAGATTAAGGCATCCGGCGGCGAGGTTAAGATTATTCCATAGTATTCTGAAGCTTTAGCGAAAGATACCATGATAGAACAGTTTTCCAATATATTTAAAATTCCAGAATTGAGGCGAAAGGTCCTTTTTACCCTCGGCATAATTGCAATATGCAGGATTGGCGTATATATACCAATCCCTGGTATTGATACCGCGGTATTAAAGGAGTATTTCAACCAATTTACGCAAAAAGGGGTTGGACAGCTATTAAATCTCGTTGACCTTTTTGCTGGTGGAGCAATGAGTTCTGGGGCTATATTCGGGCTTGGAATAATGCCCTATATCAGCGCATCCATTATCTTTCAGTTGCTCGTAGGGGTAGTTCCGTATTTGGAAAAGTTACAAAAAGAGGGTGAGGTTGGCCGCAAGAAGATTAATCAATATACAAGAATTGCCACGGCAGGACTATGTTTGTTCCAGGCGTTTATCATGACCCGAACACTTTATACCATTGAAATTAACAACGTCCCCGTTATACCATTACACCTTCAGGGTATTGGATTTCAGATAACGGCGGCAATCTTGCTAACTACAGGCACCATGGTACTTATGTGGTTGGGTGAACAGATTGACGAGCATGGAATAGGCAGTGGGATATCCCTTATTATAATGGTAGGAATAATAGATAGGTTGCCCTGGGCATTCAGCCAGATTATCCAGAATTTTACCTTCTCAGTAACACCGGCTGAACACGAGATTGGGATAGTAAAAGTATTAATATTGGCAGCCATGTTCTTTGGTATAGTTGGTGGAGTGGTTTATATCACTCAGGGGCAAAGGCGCATCCCTGTACAACAGGCAAAACATACCCGTGGACGCAAGGTGTATGGTGGACAAAAACACTTTCTTCCGTTGAGGGTAAATCAGGCAGGTGTTATGCCTATTATATTTGCCCAGTCACTGTTAATCTTCCCAGCAGCCATAATGCAGGGCATACAGGTCAGGCTCGAACCGGGAACATTTGGTTACGGGTTAACCTCGCGCCTTGCAGATGCGTTTCAAGGGGGATTCGTCTATATCATTATGTATATCTTCTTGATTGCCTTTTTCTGTTATTTCTGGACGGCGATACAGTTCAACCCTAAAGAGATGTCAAATAACATGAAGGACTACGGAAGCTTTATCCCCGGGATTCGTCCCGGGTGGCGAACTGCTGAATACCTTGAAAGCATAATGGGTAAAATTACCATGGCAGGGGCAGCATTTCTGGCAATCATTGCCATTATGCCCAATTTAATATCCGGTGGATTTGGACTCTCCGGAGCAATAGCAGGCTTTTATGGCGGCACAGGCTTGTTAATAGTTGTAGGTGTAGCGTTAGACCTGATTCAGAAGGTTGAAGCGCACTTACTTATGAGACATTACGGCGGCTTCTTAGGTGGAAGCGGTAGGATAAGAGGACGTCACGGATGAACATAGTTTTTCTTGGCCCACCGGGGGCAGGAAAGGGAACCCAGGCAGAGACTATCAGTAATACAAAAGGTCTCCTCCATATTTCTACAGGAGACCTATTGAGACAGGCTGTAAAGGATGGCACCAGTACAGGGGTAAGTGCAAAGGAGTACATGGAAAAGGGCCTTTTGGTGCCAGATGACGTAGTGCTCAACATTATAGCGGAGAGAATCTCCTCAGATGACCATAAGCATGGGTTCGTTCTCGATGGTTTTCCAAGGACGCTTGTTCAAGCCAAGGCGCTCGATGAAACACTCCGAAATATTGGAGAAAGGTTAGACGTGGTTTTTTATTTCGCAGTATCTGAGGATACTGCTATCCAGCGCCTTTCTGGCAGAAGAACTTGCAAGACGTGCGGAGCAAACTATCATGTTCAGTATATTCCGCCTTTAAAAGAAGGAATATGTGATAAGTGTGGCGGTCAGCTTTATCAACGTACGGATGATAAACCTGAAACCATAGCGAAAAGATTGCGCGTTTATAAAGAACAAACAGAAGGTCTTATAGATTATTATAAACGAAATAAAGTACTAAAAGAAGTCAAAGGCGATTGGGATGTAGATAAGACTTATAGGATGATTACAAAAGTCCTTGAGACAATTCCAAAGCATCACCGTAGACATAAAGAGGAGAGTTTTTTGGGTGATAATTCGGAAATCTACTCGTGAGATTGAACTTATGCGCAAGGCAGGGGAAATTGTTGCAGGTGCTTTGAATCTGGCAAAAAGGATAGCAAAAAAGGGCGTGACTACAGATTTTCTAAATGATGAATTAGAGAAGTATGTACAGGAAAGAGGCGGCATACCGGTATTTAAAGGGTATAGAGGTTACCCCAAGAGCATATGTACATCAATAAATGAAGAGGTCGTACACGGAATTCCGGGACATAGAAAGCTCCACAATGGTGATATAATCGGTGTGGATATTGGTGTAGAATATCACAAATATGTCGCAGATGCAGCTATAACCATTCCAATTGGTGAAATTTCTGACGAAGTAAAAAAGTTAGTAGAGGTTTGTGAAGAAGCGCTCCATTTGGCTATCAAAGCCTTGCATGCAGATGTTAAGTTATCGGAAGTTTCTCGGGCAATTCAGGATTTTGTAGAATTTAATGGATTTTCCGTAATCAGGGAGTATACAGGGCACGGCATAGGTAGGAAAATGCATGAGGACCCACAGGTTCCAAATTTTGTTAGCAAGGCACTATTAGAAGCAGATGAGATACTAATGCCAGGAACAACCCTCGCTATAGAACCTATGATATGTCTTGGAAAGCCAGATACTGAGGTGTTACCTAATAAATGGACGGTGGTAACAAAGGATAGAAAACCATCCGCCCATTTTGAACATACAGTAGTTGTTACCAATAACAGCGCTGAAATACTGACAAAATAGTCCGCCAGAGACGGATTGGTTTTTCAAAATGTTCTTACAATATAGAGCTAAGTATTTTAAATCCACAAAGGAAAAACGGTGGATGATATGAGGTTTTTAGAGGAGTTTATGTGGCTAAAGAGGAGCCGATTCGTGTAGAAGCGACTGTAAAAGAGGCGTTGCCTAATGCGATGTTTCGCGTAGAACTGGCAAACGGGCACCAGGTGCTTGCACATGTATCAGGCAAGATGAGAATGAATTTCATTAGAATCCTACCGGGGGACAAAGTAACAATCGAAATGTCTCCTTACGACCTAAATAAAGGAAGGATAATTTACAGACAGGTTTAAATAGGTGAAACATGAAAGTCAGGTCTTCTGTAAAACGGATTTGTGAACATTGCAAGATCATCAGGCGGAAAAACGTTGTCCGTGTAATATGCACAAACCCCAGACATAAGCAAAGACAGGGTAGCTAATCACCCCCACCCTCCCCTCTCCCTTAAAGGGGGAGGGTAAGCGAGGGGGTTGGTAAGGAGGTTTAAATGCCAAGGATTGCTGGAGTTGATATTCCCACTGACAAACGGACTGTGGTTGCCCTGACCTACATTTATGGAATAGGGTCAGCGCTATCTCAAAATATTCTTAAAACCCTCGGTATAGACGAAAATATGCGTGTAAAGGACCTGACCGAAGAACAACTTAGCGCCTTAGGTTCGCATATCGAGAAGAATTACATAACTGAAGGACAATTGCGCAGGCAGGAGGCACAGAACATTGCACGTCTAAAGAATATCGCTTGTTACAGAGGCGTTCGCCACAGAGTGGGTCTTCCTGTTAGAGGTCAAAGAACAAGGACCAATGCACGAACAAGGAAAGGCAGAAGAAAGACCGTTGCAGGAAAGAAGGGCGTAAAAGAAATCGGGTAAGCCCATGTCTGCCTCGGCAGACTTTACTTTCTTATCGTGAGAATTATGCTTGATAAAGATACCGTGACGGAGATATTAACTTCATCTAAGAATTTTATTCACCATATTGGGTTAGACGGACCAGACGGTTCGGTTGACAGGAGAAAGCTAAAAAAATTTGGCGAGGTAGTGGGCTTTGCAGAACAGATACTGAAAGCAGCAGACACCCTTTTAAGGGGCGACAACACGGTATTCCTTGAATGCTCGTGTGGAAAGTCCTATTTGTCATTTGTGCTTAATCATATTATCAGTAATACATACAAAACCAGGACTTTCTTTTTTGGGGTAGATATTAATAAGTCACTTGTAGAGAAATGTGAACAAATTAGTTCTGCGCTTGGTTACAAAAACATGCAATTTGTGCATGGACGAACCATAAACTTTCAGCCCGATGGGACTGTCCCTGAAGGTCTTTATCAGGGGAAGGTAGACGTTGTCATTGCATTGCATGCCTGCGATACTGCCACAGATGAGGCAATAGCCAAGGGAATTAAATTAGGCGCAAAGTATATTATGGTAGTTCCTTGCTGCCAGAACCAGATTCGTAGCCAACTTAGATTTTCTCATCCCTTGATAAGCTTGACGGAATTTGGTGTATTACGCTATAGGTTTGCAGATATCTTAACAGAGGCGCTCAGATCACAATTTCTTGTTGGCGCTGGCTATCATGTAGAGCTTATGGAGGTTGTACCTCCCAAGTTGAGCCCCAAGAATATCTTAATCTCTGCCAGAAAAACAAAAGGCAGGGGTAAAAGAGGAATGAAGCAGTATTTAGAACTCAGTAAAATCTTTAAGACACGTTTTAAGCTACAGGACTTTTTCCCTGAACTTTCCAGGGAATTAAATTAATAAGCGAAGGGAGGCTGAATACTCTAATGACAAATGCTGTTCACAAGAAAAAAGTCAAACGTAACGTAGCAAAGGCTATTGCCAATATTAAAGCTACCTTCAATAATACTTACATTACTATTACCGACCTGGCTGGAGAAACAATTTGCTGGGCAAGCGCTGGAACGGTAGGCTTCAAAGGCTCACGCAAAAGCACCCCCTTTGCCGCACAGCGTGCGGCGACCAGCGCAGCCGAGAAGGCGCAGAAACTTGGTGTCAGGGAGGTTGAAATAAAGGTCAAAGGACCTGGTTCCGGCAGGGAATCTGCAATAACAGCGCTTCAGGCGGCAGGGCTTGACGTTAAAGCTATTGAGGATGTAACGCCACTTCCTCATAATGGCTGCAGACCACGAAAAAGAAGGCGTGTATGAAGTTTTGGTGGCATGGACAAACTCGCTTGTCCGTGCTATTAAGTGGTTAAAGTTACTGTATAGAACAATCATTCAAAGGAAAGACAATAATGGCAAGAACCTTAGGTGCGTCGTGCAGGATATGCAGAAGGGAAGGAGTTAAGTTATATCTTAAAGGTATCAGGTGTCATACTGTAAAATGTGCTGTTACCAGGAGGAAATTTCCTCCCGGTATGCAATCATGGAAAGGTACAAAACTATCAAAATACGGTACCCAGTTCAGGGAAAAACAAAGGGTAAAGAGATTTTACGGCGTTTTAGAAAGGCAGTTTCGTACCTACTTTAACGCTGCCGAACAGAAGAAAGGCAACACGGGGGAAACCCTTCTGTTTTTATTGGAAAGAAGGCTTGATAACATTGTATATCACCTGACATTTGGACTTTCACGCAAGCATGCACGCCAGGTTATTCGTCATGGCCATATTATGGTAAACGATAGGAAAGTGAACGTGCCATCCTATATAGTAAAGGTGGGAGATGTCATTAAGCCTGTTAATAAGGAAGCTACTATTAACCTTATAAAAACCCACGTAGAATCAAGCAAAGGACGGAGCAGACCGTCATGGCTTGATTTAAATGAGGATGCACTTGAAGGTCGTGTAATGCAACTCCCAACAAGGGAAGACGTTTCTATTGAAACGCAAGAACAACTAATTGTAGAACATTGTTCCAAGTAGGGGTTGTTTACAAATTCTATTCCTCTTAAGACTTGCCATTCTGAGTCCGCCTCAGGCGGAAGAAGAAGCTCGTTATAGAAAACTTGCAGGAATGGGCAGATTAACATATAAAATTAATTTTGTTGTGACATCCCTTATCGACAGATGAGGGGGGAGGCCAGCTTATGCGAATTAGGTGGAGAGGGTTCGAACTTCCATCAAGGATTACAGTTGAACGGGAGACGTTAACTAATATATATGGAAAGTTCATCGCAGAGCCATTTGAACGTGGTTACGGTGTTACGATTGGAAACGGTTTAAGAAGGGTATTGCTTTCTTCTCTGGAGGGTAGTGCAGTAGTATCGGTAAAGATTGATAAGATAAAACACGAGTTCAGTACAATTCCAGGCGTAGTTGAAGATGTTACCGATGTAATACTTAATATTAAAAATTTGGTGGTAAAGTCACATGCAGACAAAGAGACGACGATAAAGATAGAGGCTCATAAAAAAGGAGAAATAAAAGCGAAGGACATCATTACCGATGGCAACATTGAAATACTTAATGGCGACCTCCACATTGCAACCCTATCGGAGGAAACCGATTTTAAGGTAGAGATGAATGTAAGAAAGGGCAGGGGGTATATAACAGCAGAAGAAAACGAATCTGAGGAGCAAGAAATAGGGAGGATTCCTATTGATTCAATATTTTCTCCCGTTCGGAAGGTAAGCCTTAAAACCGAGGATGCCAGGGTTGGCCGTAGAACAAATTATGACAGGTTAATAATGGAGATATGGACTAATGGAATTGTAACCCCGGAAATGGCACTGGTTGAGGCTGCTAAAATCCTCCGCAAACACTTAAATCCATTTGTACAATACTTTGAGATAGGCCGTGAACTACCGAAGGCAGAAATAAAACCGGCTATTGAGCCAGTAAAGGCAAAGGTTTTGGCTAAGGAGCCAGACCCGAAAATTGACTTGC
Organism: Planctomycetota bacterium; assembly: GCA_016198835.1. Lineage (GTDB taxonomy): Bacteria > Planctomycetota > Brocadiia > Brocadiales > Subterrananammoxibiaceae > Subterrananammoxibius > Subterrananammoxibius californiae. Next base: position 15,966 of record JACQHT010000193.1, read on the forward strand.
CTGTTTCAGAACTTGACCTCTCTGTGCGCGCATCCAACTGTCTGGATGCTGCCAATATAAAGACTATCGGCGACCTTATCTCACTAACCGAAGAAGAATTACTTGAAATAAGGAATTTCGGCAAGACAACGTTAAAAGAGGTCAAGAAGAAGCTTGCACAGAGGTCTTTATCCTTTGCCACAACTTCAAAAGTAGGATAGGAAGGGAAGGTCTAAGATGCGCCACAGAAAGAGAGGCAGACATCTATCGAGAACTTCGAGTCACAGAGAAGCGTTGAGACGTAATCTCGTTAATAGCTTGCTTAATTATGGCAGAATAATCACGACACTTCAAAAGGCTAAGGAAGTGAGGAGTTTCGCCGAAAAGATAATCACACTTGCAAAAAAGGGCTTAGCTAAAAAGGAAACAGACCCTCCAGCATACGTGCACTATTACAGACAAGTGCTTTCAAGTTTACAGAACAAGGAGGTTGTAAAAAAACTCTTTGGAGAGGGTAACTGGCGCGAAAGCGGCGGAGTTGCAAGGCGGTATCTTACCAGAAACGGGGGTTATACACGAATATTACGACTCTTTGGAACAAGGCTCGGCGTCCTTACGGGTAGCACCGTTGGGGAGATTCCTGCACTCGAATATAAGATGGAAGGTAAAGAACGAAAGCTCCGCATGATAGGGAACCGTCTCGGCGATAATGCACAACGGGTTATCTTCGAGTTAGTAGAAAGCCCCACCGAGGAATCCGCCAAAGCGGGAGTAGAAGCCGAAGTGAAACCAAAGGTTTCGACAGGAGAAGAAAAGAAACAAGCGTAATTCGTTAAGGGTGGCATGGACAAACTTGTTTGTCCGTGCATAAAACGTGGATTGCATCTTTTGCAGAATTATAAACAGAGAATTACCAGCCGCCAGGATTTTTGAAGACAGCGATGTAATTTCATTTCTTGATATAAACCCTGTTAACTTTGGACACACATTAGTAGTGCCAAAGAGGCATTATGAGCTATTGCTTGATATCCCAGGGGTTGAACTTGGCAGGGTGACAAAAATCCTTCCATCAATAGCAAGGGCAGTAATGGCTGCTACGAAGGCTGACGGTCTTAATGTCTTTCAAACTAATGGACCCTGTGCTGGTCAGACCGTTCCCCATCTCCACTTTCACATAATTCCACGCCATACTCACGATGACTTCTCATTCGGTTGGAGACAGAAGAAGTATCGTGGAGACGAGATGGCAAGGATGCAGACGGATATTATAAGCGCACTAAAGAATGTAGGGGTTTGATTTATCAAACCCAATTTTTTTAATAGCTGAGTAGCCATGTACAAGGGAAGACAGATAGTACTTGCCTCCGCTTCCCCAAGGAGAAAAGAACTCCTTAAATCGCTGGGGTTCCAATTTAAAGTTATCCCACCTAAAATAGACGAAGAAATTCCTCCCAACCTTTCCCCTGCTGAAATAGTCGAATACCTTGCATCTCTTAAAGCAAAATCCGTTGCTTCGAGATTAAAAAATATCGAAGACTCGCCATCTTTTGGGCGAGCCATCATAATAGGGGCAGATACCCTCGTTTTGTGTAATGGAAATATAATCGGAAAACCCAAGGACAGGGAAGAAGCGATTCGTATTCTTACACAGCTTAGCGGCACCCGCCATTCTGTTTTTACCGGCATCTGTATAATTGACACTGTTACGGGAAAGAAGTTGCAAGGGCATAGGGAAACATTTGTGCAAATGCGCCGTATTTCTAAGGCGGAGATAGAAGAATACGTTGATTCCGGGGGTTCTATGGGAAAGGCAGGAGCGTATGCAATCCAGGAAGACAACGACAAATTTGTTGAAGAAATCGAAGGCAGTTTTTCTAACGTCGTAGGCTTACCCTTGGACCTCCTCCAGGAAATGCTTGAAAAACTAAATTAAGCTTAACAACGTAAAATTGCGTGGTATAATTCCTAAAAGGTCCGATGTAATGGGTTCATCTGCCTGAGGCGGGTTTCACGCAAAGGTACAGAGAATAGAGCAAGCCTTAACTCTAAACATTGTTAACCAGAAATTTTTTCCTTGACAAATTGAAATTAAATGATATAAATAGCACAGCATTCACATTTCAAACCATATTAGCCCGTAACGAATAAAGGGGAGGATAGTTTGGTGTGCAACAAGAAAACAGCCTGTTTACTTGATTTCACACACACACACACACAC
>JACQHT010000194.1 GCA_016198835.1 Planctomycetota bacterium
ACATAGCGCATACTCCGCACCGAGTACAGTTATCCTCAACGATTTGAGGAATCACCCCCGAGTGCTGGGCAAGCTTCCCACCCCTTGCAGAAAGGCCCATGCCTATATTTTTTAGCGTTGCCCCCATACCTGTAGCTAAATGTCCTGTGACATGGGATAGGAAAACAATAGCGTTTACAGCCTTTGCCACACCTGCTATATAGGCATTTTTACACAGCTTTTGATTGATTTCAACGATGTAATCATGCTCACCAAGAAGGCCGTCTCCAATTATTACAGGCGCCCCAACGTTCTCTATCGAAAAGCCATGCTCGTGGGCAAGCATAATGTGGTCAACGGCATTTGACCGCTCACCAACATACAGGGTATTTGTATCTATTAGAAATGGCTTTCCTTTTCTTTCCTTTATGTTATCAACAATGGATTTAACGATAGGCGGCTTGAGGTACCCAATATTGCCCCTCTCTCCAAAGGTAAGTTTTATTGCCACCGTATCGTCTTTTTCTATTATATTTGAGAACTGCGCCCTCTTAAAGAGCGTCTTAGTCTTCTGGGCGATAGAGGAAATATCCTCTCTATCCTCAGTTGAGATAAAGTATACCTTGCTTTTCATTGGATTGACCGGTAGACAATGGTGGTACACCACGAACCTTAAGCTGAAAGTCCGCCATCTTTTGGGTGGGTTCGTTATCTACCGCTTTTTCATCTGCCGTTTAGAAAATTGCCTGGCAAAAATCCACCATGCAAGTGAGCCTAATGCGATGCCAAGTAATACCGAGATAAAAAATTCCGTAGTCGAGCTGACCTCAAGAAAACGCGTCATGTGTTGTTTCCCCCTTTTTTTGAAAAAGATGAGGTAGGGGGCACGTTGCAACGTGCCCCTACAACGTATTTTTTTCAAAGAAGTAATGGATGCGTCAATGCAATATTATCGGATTTTTTATTGTGTTGTCAACAACTTAATCTTACACCAATATCTATTGTTTCTATAAGCTTATCCCTGAAGAGCCTTAAAGCCTGTGCCCTGTGGCTTATTTGATTCTTTACCAATGGGCCCAGTTCTGCAAAGGTCCGCCCATATTCGGGTACAAGAAATACTGGGTCATATCCAAACCCGTGGATACCCATCGGTTTGTGAGTAATAACCCCCTCGTATTGACCCTCAACTACAAAGAGCACCTTTCCTGGTTTTGCGAGGGCGATTGCACACCGAAATCTTGCGGCACGCTTATTATCAGGAACATCTTTAAGTTCTTCGAGGAGTTTCTTGATATTCTTCTCGTCTGTTGTCCCTTCGGTGTTCCGTCGCCTTTGGCTAAGGACACCTTCGCCTGCATAGCGGTTAGAGAGTACGCCAGGGCGGTTGCCCAATGCCTCCACCTCCAGACCAGAGTCATCTGCCATTACCCACATCTTAAAAAAGTTTGCAAGTGTTAGCGCCTTTTTAACTGCATTTTCAGAAAACGTTCTTCCATCCTCAACGACATCTGGCGCATCTGGAAGGCTTCGACCTGAGCTCAGCCGAAGGTCATCCAGCGTTAATAGCTTAACTGGAAGGTCGTCGAGTATCTCCTCTATTTCTTCCTTTTTCTTTTTGTTCTTTGTGCCAATTACTATTTTAAGGGTATCCATTTTCAAATGACCAAATCCAAAATCTCAAATACCAATCAATTACCAATTATTAAATTTCCTTAATTGGGATTTTGGATTTGGGATTTGGATATTGAAGCCTCAGTCTTTTAGCAGCTTATATTCGATACTGTCAACGAGGGCTTGCCAGCTCGCCTCCACTATGTTTTCTGAGACCCCAACGGTACTCCAGAGGTCTTTATGGTCCCTTGATTGTATAATTACCCTTACCTTTGCAGCCGTCCCCTTTTGAGGCTCAATTACACGCACCTTGTAGTCAACTAACTGCATTTCCTTAATGGATGGGTAGAACCTTTCGAGCGCCTTCCTCAATGCGCCGTCAAGGGCGTTAACAGGTCCATCGCCTTCTGATGCCGTTAATTCTTCTACGCCATCAACCTTTATCTTTACCGTGGCGATAGTATTGATTGCACCATTTTCTCGCTTTTCAACGGTTGTGCTGAACCCTTCGAGGTCAAAGAAAGTTCTATGCCTTCCCAGCGCCTTTTTTACAAGGAGTTCAAAGGATGCTTCAGCAGCCTCAAATTGATACCCCTTATTCTCAAGGTCTTGTACCTGTGTCAGGATGTGTTTCATGAGTTTACGGTCATGCGTTATGTCGTATTTTTCTATCTTTGCGAGGACGCTTGCGCCTCCTGAGAGTTCTGAAATTAGAATCCTTCTTTCATTGCCTATCTTTTCAGGAGATATGTGTTCGTAACTTGCCTTAGCCTTCCTTACTGCATCAGCATGCAGTCCCCCCTTATGGGCAAAGGCGCTTTTCCCGACAAAGGGTTGGTTTGACCTTGGAAGTATGTTTGCAACCTCATAAACGTATCTTGACACCTCGGTGAGCTTCTTCAGTCCCTTCTCGTCAAGACAGCGAAGACCTTTCTTAAGGGCAAGAATTGGTATAATGGAACAGAGGTCTGCATTCCCGCATCTTTCACCAAAACCATTTGTAGTACCCTGTACATGCCTTACACCCTGTTCTACAGCAGCAATTGTATTTGCCACTGCAAGGTCGCAATCATTATGTGTGTGGATTCCGATGGGCATGCTTATGGTGTTTTTCACCTTCTTTACTATTTCTGCTATTTCTGGCGGGAGGCTACCGCCGTTTGTATCACAAAGAACAATGGTGTCAGACCCTGCCTCTTGCCCCACCTTGATTACCTTCAGTGCATATTCCGGGTTGCTCTTATAGCCGTCAAAGAAATGCTCTGCGTCTAATATAACCTCTTTATTTTTCGATTTGAGGAATTCGACGGTTTCGGCTACCATTTTCAGGTTCTCATCGAGCGTGGTTCTTAAAACGTTGCTTACCTGGAAGTCCCAACTTTTAGCCACAATAGTTACTACAGGGGTCTCAGCTTTTATCAGGGATATGATATTTGGGTCTTGTGATGTTTTTGTGTTTGCCTTGCGTGTGCTCCCAAAAGAGGCTATCTTTGCGTGCCTTAATCGGACATTTTTAATTTCCATAAAAAAGCTCGCATCCTTAGGATTAGAAAAGGGATAGCCGCCTTCAATATAGTCAATGCCGAGTTCGTCGAGCTTAATAGCTATTCCAAGTTTATCCTGAAGAGAAAAAGATACCCCCTCTCCCTGGCTGCCGTCACGAAGGGTTGTATCATAAAGCACTATCTTATTCATATAAGTTGAGGGTTGTGAGTTAAGAGTTGCGAGTTTAGAGGCAAATGAATTTATTCATTCTTACCAAAAACCCTAACTCTTAACTCTAAACTCTTACGTTTATATTGTCAAGTAGAAAAAGAATAAGCTTGTTGCAAAGTAAGTATTAATCCGCCGCAAGTGGATTAATGCACTCCAAATCCTTCGACACACCTCAGATGCGCATAAAATGCCGAAAAAATTTTTTCCTCCGAAACTCTTGACAAATTAAAATTATTGTAGTATAATTCATTTTACTTAAAATTCACTACGGTTTAAAACAATCGGAAAGGAAACTAAAGGCTATCCTAAAATAATAGCATGGAATCTTCTATGA
>JACQHT010000199.1 GCA_016198835.1 Planctomycetota bacterium
AACCCCTATTGTATGCAGTCGTTTCTGAAGCCAGTCCGGCGATGGTCCTACATTAACACCAGTAATTATGCGAGCTGTGTAGTGTGGGCATAAGGTTCTATCTTTCACTAAAACCTGTGCCATTTCCTCAACTGAACCTTCTCCGCTGGTGTATTTAATGTCTGGCAAACGCAGGGTAACTCCAGTAACAGCAGCAATCTCCCTTGCAATACCAATCATGCCGAGGCAGTCGGGGCGATTGGATGTCACCTCAACCTCTATCCGGTAATCATCATCATCAATTTTTTCAACGCTGGCTACCACCAGCCCGACATTTGTTAATAGTTCTGTTAGGTCCTCTATTGAGAGGTTAAAATCACAATACTCTTTTAGCCAATTATAACTTGCCAGCATGTGTCAGTTCCTTTACATAGTTTTTTCAGGGAAGGGGAAAAAGGAAGGTAGGTTAAAATTGGGATAAGAACCTTAAGTCGTTTTCAAAAAAAAGCCTAATGTCATCAATGCCATGCTTAAGCATAGCGATTCTTTCCACACCCATGCCAAAAGCAAAGCCTGTGTACTTTTCTGAGTCATACCCAACAGCCTTAAAGACGTTAGGGTCTACCATGCCTGCGCCGAGGATTTCTACCCAGCCACTGCCCTTGCAGACACTACAGCCTTTTCCCCCACAAATTGAGCAGGAGATGTCCACCTCTGCACTCGGTTCCGTAAAAGGGAAGAAGGATGGTCTGAACCGCATCTTTATGTCTTTTCCAAAAAATGCCATTGCAAAGATTGTTAGGACGGACTTTAAATCGCTAAAACTTACGCCTTCGTCTACCATTAGTCCTTCAATCTGGTGAAACATAGAGGAGTGCCTTGCATCAATGGTGTCTGGACGGAAGACCTTGCCAGGAGCTATAATTCGTATTGGAGGGGATTGCTTCTGCATTATGTGAATCTGGACGGTGGACGTTTGACTTCTCAAAAGCACATCGTCGTCGAGGTAAAATGTATCAAAGTCATCACGTGAGGGGTGGTCGGGTGGAATATTCAACGCTTCAAAGTTATAATATTCCGTCTCGACCTCTGGTCCGTATGCAACGGCAAATCCAAGCTTACTAAAAATCTCCTTTATCTCATCTATAGTTTGTACTATAGGGTGTTTGTGTCCATAGGGTGGACGAATGCCAGGTAGAGAAATATCAAAGAATTCTTCCTCAAAGGATTCCGTCTTAACAGCGCTCAGTTGCTGGATTGCTTCACTAAAACTTTGTTGAAGCTCGTTTTTTACTTTATTGGCTAACTGTCCAAACGAAGCCCTTTGGTCAAGTGGCAAGGTAGGAATTTTACCTATTAGCTCATTAACAAGCCCCTTTCGTCCAAGATACTTTACCCTTATCTGCTCTGCTTTCTCGACCGATTGTGCCTTTTTGAGGTCTTCCGTTGCTTGATGTTGTATTTCAATGAGCTTTGCTTGCATGTTGCATTTATAATAAGGTGTTATATGTTCTGTTTCGCCAATTCCACAATCTTATCAAAGCCTGCAGGGTCATTAATAGCCAAATCAGCCAGCATCTTGCGGTTTATTTCAATTTTTGATTTGATTAGACCACTCATAAACCGACTGTACGACAGCCCACGCTGTCTTACTGCTGCGCTTATACGGACTATCCAGAGTCTCCTGAAGTCCCTTTTTCTGCATTTACGGTCACGAAATGAATAGACCCGAGCACGCACGAGGGTTTCTCTTGCCTTGCGAATCAGTTTGCTTCTTGCGCCCCAATAGCCTTTTACATCCTTAAGCAGCCTTTTGTGTTTTCTTTTTCTTACAGCGCCGACTGTTGCTCTCATTTTTTTATTCTCTTTCTATAAAACAAACCTATTAAAAATTTCCTCCAAGGAGATATTTATAAACCTTTGCCTTTGGACCTGTTATAAAAGCCTTTTTTCTAAGATGCCTGCATCGTTTTCCAGATTTACCAGACATCAGATGGCCACCAAAAGCTTTCTCTCTTTTGAGTTTACCACCAGCCGTAACCTTTACTCTTTTCTTAATCCCCTTATGGGTTTTTAACTTTGGCATTAAACGCACCTCCACGCACTTTTTTTAAAAAAACTAAATAAAAATATACAAATAAAAAATTTAAAACTAAAATTACAGGATTTTAATTTTATATCTTTTATTTAGAATTTTCTATTGAATTGCTTCTTTTCGGTTATGTTTTTGGGGTAAAAATCAAGCCCATACGTTTACCATCGGGGGTAATATCTTTTTCCACCTTTGCAATATCTTCGAGAGACTCTGAGAAATGATTTAAAATTTCTTTTGCAAGGTCTGGATGTGCTTTCTCACGACCCCTGAAAAGCATATTTACAAGAACGCGGTCCTTTTTTTCTATGAATTTCCTCGCCTGCTTAATCTTAGTTTCTAAGTCATGCTCATCCGTCTTGGGCCTGATACGCAGTTCTTTCAACTGTACCGTGTGATGTTTCTGATGGCTTTTTTTCTTTTGTTTATACTTATATTTACCGTAGTTCATTATACGGCAAACTGGTGGGTCGTTATTAGGGGCAACCTCTACAAGGTCTAATTCTGCACTTTTAGCCCTTGAGAGGGCTTCTTCCCTGCTAATGACTCCAACCTGCACACCGTTCTCGTCTATTAGCCTTACCATCTTCGCATGCACACGTTCGTTTATCCTAAGTTCATGGGTAATAGGCATACACCTCCTTCTTAATTTAAAATTTAGGCATTCAATTCTGAAATTTGCTTTACTCTTTAGCAGCGATTTCTTGCTTTATTCGTTCCAAAAAATGTTCTAACGAATAAGAGCCTTCGTCCCCCTTCTTCCTGCTCCGTACAGAAACGGTTCCTTCTTTTACTTCTTTATCCCCTACTATAAGGATATAAGGAATCTTTTCAATGATACCTTCTCTTACCTTATATCCTATTTTAGCATTTATTGTGTTACAGTCAACCCTTAATCCATCATTTTCCAATCTTTGTTTTACACCCAGGGCATACTCGGCATGGTTATCTGTAACAGGAATAACCCGAATCTGCAAAGGCGCAAGCCAGAGCGGAAAGCTGCCCGTGTAATGCTCTATAAGACACCCGAGAAAGCGTTCCATGGCTCCTAATACGGTGCGATGTATCATAACTACCCTGTGCTCTTTGCCATCACTTCCAATGAAATTGGCATCGAAACGCTCCGGGAGGTTGAAATCAACCTGAATGGTAGGACCTTGCCACCCACGCCCAAGGGCATCCTTTACCTTAATGTCTATTGCGGGACCGTAAAATTTCGCCTCCCCTTCACCAAGTGTATAACTAAGATGCTTTCTTTCAAGGGCTTGCTGAAGGGCGCCTTCTGCCAGTTCCCACGTTGCATCGCCGCCAATGTATTTCTCTTTCTCTCCCTTTCCACGAACGCTTAATTCTATCTCGTACTCCTTAAAACCAAAAGAAGTGAGCATAAACTGTGCCAAATCTATAACACTGATGACCTCGCTCTCGAACTGGTCTGGGGTGCAAAAGATATGAGCATCATCCTGTGTGAAGCCACGAACCCGCAATAAGCCATGCAAAACACCCGTGCGTTCATATCTGTACACAGTGCCCAGTTCTGCCCACCTGAAAGGAAGGTCTCGATAACTGCGTAATTGTGATTTGTACATCAATATTGCAAACGGGCAATTCATGGGCTTAAGGAGATACTCCTGCCCCTCTATATCGAGTGGTGAAAACATGCTTTCACGATAAAAATTCCAGTGTCCGCTTGTCTTCCAGAGGTCTAATTTTGCGATATGGGGTGTGTAAACGACCTCATAACCCCGTTTATAATGTTCCTTGCGCCAGAAATCTTCTATAATAGTGCGTATTCTGCCAGCCTTTGGATGCCACAGAACCAGTCCTGCACCGCATTCCTCTTGAAAACTGAAGAGGTCGAGGTCTTTGCCAAGTTTCCTATGGTCCCGCTTCTTTGCTTCCTCTAATAATTTAAGATAATTTTCAAGGGCGTCTTTTTGGGTAAAGGCAGTGCCGTAGATACGCTGGAGCATGGGGTTGGTTTCTTTCCCACGCCAATAGGCGCCGGCAACGCTTAAGAGTTTAAAGGCTTTAACCTTGCCTGTGCGCTGGATGTGAGGTCCTCGACACAAATCCATAAAATCGCCCTGTGTATAGAAGCTTACCTTTTCATCATCAATATCTTTAATCAGCTCCACCTTGTATGGTTGACCAAGCACCTCCATCTTCTTTAATGCTTCATCCTTTGGAATTTCAGCCCGAACAAATGGTTCATTGCTACCAATAATGTGCTTCATTTCAGACTCAATCTTTTTGAGGTCTTCGTGCGAGAGGGTCTGGTCTAAATCAAAATCATAATAAAACCCATTTTCAATACACGGTCCTATACCCAATTTCACATTGGGATAAAGATGTGTTACAGCCTGAGCCATTATATGGGCTGTACTATGACGGAGGGTTTCAAGGTCTTCTTCGGTATCTTCCATAATTACCGATACAGGTTTATCTTCAGTTATAGGTGGTTTAACGGTTACCATATTAAAAACAGTGTCGAGTGCCGAGTGATAAGGTGATAGTCAAGGTATATTTTTTAAATTCCTTTTTTCACTCGTCACTAACACCTCGTCACTTATCACTTTAAAGGTAAGTGGTGGGCAATACTGGATTCGAACCAGTGACCTCTTGCG
>JACQHT010000189.1 GCA_016198835.1 Planctomycetota bacterium
ATTTGAGTACGGGCATGTGAGGAGAAACTAACGGGCTTCAATACTTGTTCTCCTTAAACAGGACATTTCTTAGAAAAAGTATATCCACATAAGGTCGTACAATCAAGGCTTTTTCTTTCTCGCTTCAAAACACATCATTCCCCAGAATCTGTTTGCTCGAAACATCATTTTTGAGTGTATCTGGAAATTTTCACCCTCAATAAGACTCTGTAATTCATCAAACCGATAGCAGTTATGGTGGGCATGGTCAAAGAGCTTTAGGAAAATGTCGCATAATCGGCAGGTGAGATAATTGCGGCACCAGTCTAAGAGGATGAGGCGTCCATCGGAATTAAGTACACGGAAGCATTCATCAAGTATTGTCGATGGTTCTATAAAATAATGAAAAGAGTTGCAACAAACTACTATATCGAATGACCCTGTCGCAAAAGGAAGTTTCGAGGCATTGGCACACAAAAAATGTACGTTGTGGCGGATAGCAAATTTTTTACATGCCACCTGTAGCATTTCTTTTGTAAGGTCAAACCCAACAACACGCTGGTACGGATGCTTTTTGAGGATAATTTCTTCCAATACCCCCGTCCCACAGGCAATGTCCAGGATTCTCTCGTTCCCGGCGGGATTAAGGACTTCATAAGCCTTTTGCAGTGTCGAGGCAATATAGCCCTTCCAGCGGCTGTCATAGCGGTCTGCCAACCGGGTATATTGTCTCTGAATCTTCTGCTCTTTTTCCAGCGCCATAGGATGACCCAAGGGCTCTTTCAAGTTTCCTTAATATCCCTTCCTCGTTTCCCCAAATTCCCGTCCTGTGAATATGCAGATAGAGGTTCGTAGGGGCAGGTTTAAAACCTGCCCCTACAGCTGTCTTTTCAACTACATAACTTACCCTGTACCAGCATCCCCATGCTCGAAATAGCATGGCGAAAAATAATATGGGCGCACCGACCCACAATGGTTTCAGCCCTGGGTCGTGACGATAGCTCAACACAGTGCCTGCCCGAAAATTCTCCACCTTTACATTTGCACCTTTAATATCTTGCTCAATGCCTTCGAGGAGTTTAAATGTTTCTTTAAGCGCATTTTCGTCTTTATCAGAAGGCGTGTAGCCTACTTTTACAAATGGCTGGATTGGTGAAATAGAGTCATCCCTTTCAACAAATTTTCCCGATACGATTTCTCCCTTCTCAAATTCCCCATCTATTCCAGGTAGCTTAAATTTACCCTCTTCACTGATTTCTACTTTTTCTCCATTTGCAAGCAAGTCGAAGCGGTAATCATAGGCAGACTGGTAAAATGTAATACCTCGATAGCGTAAAGGAAGGTTTACCTTAGTGAAAACGTCCCAGCACTTTTGAGGAGATGTGGTGGAGGGGTCGCAAATCTTTAGTTGACTGGAATATTCAATCGGGTAGTAGCTATCCTCTTTCGAATACAAGGTTAAATTAGCCTGTTTAACTATTTCCTTTGTGCGCTGGGCAAAGCCTTTCATGGGAAAATTCTTAACCCTTGGTCTGTAGGTATATTTTGTCTCAAACTTCTTTAGCCCTACTTCAAACTTCTCGTTATCAGGGACAACAAATCCGCCTGAGGCAGACTGTTTCCCACCAAAAAGTTTGTGCCAGGTAGTCTTATCTGAAATAGTGGCTATCTCAACGGGTTTATCGTCAAATATTGTTACCTCGCCTTCAAAGGCAAAAAGAAATGTTATCACGCATCCCACGAGGATAAGGACAACGGAAAAGTGAAAAATTAAGGAAAGGTAATTAGGATGAAGAATACCCTTTTCATAAAAACCCCCAATTGTGTTTTCGTCTTTTGTCTTTACAGGTATCCTGCGAAACAATCTGGGACGGAAAAAGTGATGCAATTTATTTACTACATCGTCTACTGGCGCAGAGAATGAGAACCGTAGGACGTCCCTATGCGCTGATATTGACCTGACACTCAAGGTTTTCGGCCGATGTCCCCTTATAATGCATCGCAATCGGTGATAGGAGCATACAGATATGTTGGCAAGAAAGAGCGCCGCTGCGGTTAGAAACCACGGGCCTGAATAAACATTTAATAGGTCGAGCGCTTTTATAACCTTAAATAAGAAGCCCTTTACAGTAATATTATTATAATCGCCATGGTAGGGTAATATACTGCCAATCAAAAAGAAGATAAGCAGACACCCAAACAATATTACCGAGGTCTTGGTAGAAATAAAGACCCTGTAAAGGACATTGTGTTTTTTGGTGATTATAATCTCTTTTTCGTTTTCCATTGTCTACCTTAAATAAAAATCCCAATTCCCAAATCCAAAATCCAAATTAAGGAAAATTTTTATAATTGGTCATTGGTAATTGATTGGGATTTGGAAATTGTAAATTGGAATTTGTTAATACGCATGCATACTGTAAAGGCCGAATAGCCTCGTTAGCCAACCTGAACCCATAAACGTTACAATCATACATGCAAAACCAAGCACGTTAAAGACCGAGCCAAGCACATTGCGCCACTTCGGCACTGCCATAGCATGTAGATACAGGGCAAAGGCGGTCCATGTAATTAATGTCAGGATTTCAAACGGGTCCCAGGACCAGTATCTTCCCCACGCCTCGTCAGCCCATGCAGCGCCGGAACCAATGCCAAACGTCAACAAAGGAAAGCCCACGAGAATTAATTTGAACGTTAAACGGTGAAAAGGCTCCACTTCTGACGCAGGAAGACCAAAGTATTCCCATGATTTACCCAACCAGTTAGACAGCCTCATGAAAAGATACGAAAGCTCTATAGAGCATCCCACCACAAATACTGCATAAGAGAAGAATGCGATAAGCACATGCCATATATACCATTTGCTCTGCAATGCCGGCGCAAGCGGGACGACTGCCGGGTCGTACTTATGCAATGCTATAAACATCGCCGCAATAGAAAGCACCGTTACAAAAACACCTGGAAAGCTCACCCTGCGCCATCTCCTCTGCACATATATATAAGTGAGGACGTTTGACCATGCAAACCACGAAAGGCACTCGTACTTATTTTGAAATGGTGGCTTCCCTTCCTCAACCCATCTAAGTACGGTTAGACCCGTGTGGGAAATTGCCGCCGCATAAAGCAGCCATGTGGCTATCCTCCCCATCGTAAGGTTCTTGCAAAAAGCGCTTACACACGCCTGTCCTATATGCGCCACGCAGCTTAATACATAGAGTCCAATAATCCATAACATCAAACGAAGGTCAATGGTTAACAATAAACTGTCTCTGGCAGAAATCTGACTTGCGTCCATACCTGCATCTCCATAAAATAATGATAAATATCCACACTATACAGTATTCAAAATTCATATTATCAATGGACACCATATAATGCAAGAACAAACTGAAGGAAACGAAAAATCTGTGTATGACCTCATAGTAATTGGCGGAGGTCCCGCAGGGATGATGGCTGCAGGTCGAGCAGCAGAACGTGGAAAAACCGTTCTATTGCTGGAAAAAAATGAAAGCCTCGGCAAAAAGCTGCTCATAAGCGCCCAGGGACGTTGTAACGTAACCAATTCGGCTCCGATGCACGTCTTTTTAGAAGCATACGGTAAGGCTGGGAATTTCTTACGCACCGCACTTACCGCATTTGATAACGAAAGTTTGAGGCGGTTCCTTGCCGATAGGGGTGTGGCTACCGTTGAAGAGCGCAAGGGTCGTGTCTTCCCTGAAAGCCAGAGAGCTGACACAATCCTTAATGCGCTCATATCGTATATGAATGAACATGGAGTGACAATTAATAGCGGCGTTAATGCCGTAAGATTAAAACTTTCTGACAGGGAAATTGCAGGTGTAGAAACAAATCCCCCCATCCCCCCTTTAACAAAGGGGGGTAAGGGGGATTTATACTGTAGAAATTGTCTAATAGCAACAGGCGGTCTCAGCTATCCCTCTACGGGCAGCACGGGTGATGGGTACAGGATGGCTTCCGAGATGGGGCATACTATTACGCCAACATATCCTTCCATCGTAGCCTTTGAAACGGCCGAAAGGTGGGTAACATCCTTACAGGGATTTCCTCTCAAGAACGTTAAGATTAAGGCATTTCAAAAAAGTGTCTGTATTGCGGAACAATTTGGGGAGGCGCTTTTTACACATTACGGCATTTCAGGTCCCACAATCCTTGATATGAGTAAGAAGATTGTTGAGTCATTGCCCAGCGGTCCTGTCACATTAAGAATTGACCTCAAACCTTACAGCACACAGGAGGAGCTTGACAACACCATTTTGTATCATTTAAAGAAACACGGTGGCAAGCAAATTAAAAATGCCTTAGATGGTTTTCTCTCACCGAGGCTTGCCCCTACCCTGCTTAAAATATGTGAAATAGATGAATTTGAAAAGGCATCCCAGGTGGGTAAATCAGAAAGAAAAAAACTCGCCAAGTTGTTAAAAGATTTGAGGCTTATCCTTATAAGACATCGCCCTATTGAAGAGGCAATGGTAACGGCTGGCGGTGTTAACCTTGATGAGATAGACCCCAAGACCATGCAGTCAAAAATCTTTAAAGGATTGTATTTTGCCGGGGAGATTCTGGATGTAGACGGTCCTACGGGCGGATTCAATCTTCAGGCTGCATTCTCGACGGGGTATCTTGTTGGGGAAAGTATCTGTTAAAATGATATACCTTCCTTACATCCAATTTTCATCTCAATACCATTTTCCCTGATCTCATATATTAACGGAAGCCAGGTATCCTTCTCGTATGACTCCAGAGAAACAGGAACAGGTTCTATTCGAGGGTCAATACCACCGGCAATTCTAAAGAGCTTCATCCCTTCATCCACCGTGTCTTTTCCAAAATCTCTTGAAATAATAGCCACATCAATGTCACTATCCTTTCTCTGTCTTCCCTGCGTATAAGAACCATAAAGTATAACCTTATCTACTTTAATTCCTTCTTTTCCAAGCGTATCCACAAACCGTTCTATAATCTTTATAATTGTTCTTTCAACCATTTGTATACTTCCTTAATCTCGTTCAATTTTTCTGTTGTATAATCTTTGGTACATTTAGTATAGAAAATCATCTCTTGCCGTGGGTATCTGGCTTCAAAATGAAACTCCATAAATTCTCTCAGTTTAATAAGGATTGGCTCAGTAATTAGAAGCCTTGTCTTCTCCGCCAAAAAGGGGAGAGAGTGAGTTATAGGCGCATGGCTTCTGGTATTTTTGACCACAAGGGCCTTAAGCAACTTCTCCAGTGCAAGATGTCCTATGAATAGGGCATAAGGGTATTTGCCAGTTTGAAACATTGCATCAGCAACTCCGAAATCATACTCCGCCCCTTCTAACCAGTAAGATACCGTCTTTTTTACGTCAAATTCCATAGTTTACTATTCAAAGGCTAAAGTGGCACTGTTATTTGATTTGAGAAAATTGTTTGAAACCAGAATTACATACTTCTTTACCCCTCTTCAACTGCCTTAATTAAAGCCTCTACAACGGCTGGGTCAAATTGTGTGCCCGAACATCTTCTTATAATCGCGCTCAAGATTCCGACTCCAATATTTTAACTATTCGTTCTGCATTTAGTAAGTCCTGTAAGTTTTTTACTTTCCGAAACCATATCATAAAAGGCGATAGCCCCGTCTACAATTTTATTCAATTCATCATTATCCCATGGCTTGGAAATGAACCGATAGACCAAACCACTATTAACTGTCTGTATAGCAGTGCCAATCTCGTTAGAAGCCGTCAACAATATCCTGA
>JACQHT010000191.1 GCA_016198835.1 Planctomycetota bacterium
CCATAGATGAGTACAAAAAGGCATTAGGTCTAAATGCTAACCTTGTTGAGGCACACTATAATCTTGCCAATATCTATTATAATGAAGCCCACGAAAGCCTTGATAAGCCGATGCTGAAACGGGCACTCAACGAATATAAAGAAACTATAAGGTGTGACCCCCAACATGCGGAAGCCCACAATATGTTGTGCCACCTTTATATACACGAAGGGAACCCTGAACAGGCAATAGAGGAAGGGAAAGCTGCCTTAGATATAAACCTGAATATGGATAGGTTTCATGCAAATCTCGCACGGGCTTATATTGCCAATAATGCTTACAACAAAGCAATTAAAGAATTGATTCTCGCTGTAAGCCTTGATACACGCTATCATTGGGCACACCTCCTAAAGGGTCATGCCCATTACTTTAACAAGGAATTTGATAAGGCTTTAGAGGCTTATGATGTAGCATTGTCCATCGAACTAAACAACCCTTACGATATACTGTGGAAGTATCTTTCCCTCGAAAGAAGTAAAGGAAGCGATGACGCAAAAAAATTCCTTGATAATGTAGGGGCAGGTTTAAAACCTGCCCCTACCCCGGGGAAAGAAAAACAATCCTCTTCCACAGAAACATGGGGTTATGACTTAGTCCACCATTACAGCGGAAAGCTAAGCCAGGATGATTTAATCGCCAGAGCCTCAGACCCATGGAAAAAATGCGATGCCTACTTTTACATAGGGTCTCTCAAACTCTTGAAAGGGGATATTCAGTCTGCAAAACAAAATTTCCTTAAATGCAACGAAACCAATGCCATGTGTTCATCCGAATATGTGGGTGCAAATATAGAATTAAAGAATCTTGAGCTAAATCAGGATAAAGTAAATTGAAAAAGGAGACAAATCTTAATGAGAATTGTGGACTTAAGAAGCGACACGGTTACAAAGCCTACACCACGCATGCGTGAAGCTATGATGAGTGCAGAGGTTGGAGACGATGGATTTAGAGAAGACCCTACGGTAAATAAACTTGAAGAAATAGCTGCAAAAAAGCTCGGAAAAGAGGCTGCCTTGTTCGTCTCAAGCGGTACGATGGGCAATCTCATTGCCATCATGGTACATACAAGGCAAGGAGACGGGGTTATATGCGACAGACGGTCGCATCTCAACATGCTAACCGGCGGTGGAACATCAGCTATTGCAGGGGTAACAACATGCCCGATAGGAGTGGATACCCAGGGCAGACTGGACTTAGATGAATTGGTATCAAATATCCGCCCCAATGATATGCGCTTTCCACGCACCACGCTTATCGTATTTGAAAACACCAATAATTTGGCAGGTGGCACCGTCATAACGACTCAAGATACTAAAGAACTGGTTAGTATTGCGAATAAATACGGCTTGCACCTCCATCTTGACGGAGCGCGTATATTTAACTCAGCGGTTGCACAGGGTGTTGACCCGAAGGAATTAACAAAAGGGTGCGATTCAGTTATGTTCTGCTTAACGAAGGGGCTTGCTTCACCTATAGGCGCGATCCTTGCCGGTCCGGAAGATTTCATAATAGAAGCCCGACGCAAAAGAAAGCTGCTCGGTGGAGGCACAAGGCAGGCTGGAGTGATTGCGGCGTGTGGTATCATTTCTTTGGAGGAAATGATAGACAGACTTGCGGAAGACCATAAGAATGCAAGGTTTCTTGCCGAAGGTCTCTCGAAAATAGACGGCTTTACATTAAACCTTAGCACCGTTCAAACAAACATTGTTTGTTTCAACCTTAAACTGTCTGGATTAAGCTGCAAAGATTTTATAAAGAAACTTAAGGATAATAGCGTATTAGCTGTTCATATGGAAGGAAGCTTTGGCAGGATGGTTACACACAAGGATGTAAATGCAGATGATATTGCCTACGCCCTTGAGCGAATCGAGGAGACGGTTGATGAAGCCAAACAAACTAATGCAAGAAGAGAAAAATCTTATTCACAGGAGAGTGTGACATAAATATCCTATGTAGGGGCATGATCATCCTGCTCCTACAATATACCTTTGTTCATAGCAACCCTTCCAATACAGCACTTGACTTTTTATCAATATCATATATATTATAGGAGTTAAGAGTTGTGAATTAAGAGTTAATGCGCCAACTCGTAACTTGCAACTCTCGACTCGCAATTCTCAACGCTTAACTTAAAACTCACGACTCGAAAAATGGTAAAAGACGATTATTATAAGATTTTAGGCGTCAATAGAAAAGCCACCGAGGAAGACATCAAAAAGGCTTACAGGCAAATAGCCCTCAAATATCATCCAGACAGAAATCCTGGGAGCAAGGAAGCCGAACAGAAGTTCAAGGAGGCTGCAGAAGCTTACGAGGTACTGGGAGACCCTGAAAAAAGACAACGATACGACCAGTTTGGCCACGATGGGCTTAGAGGCACAGAGATGCATGGTTTCAGCACCTTTGAAGATATCTTTGATGCCTTTGGAGACGTCTTTGGCGGTAGGAGTATTTTTGAGGATTTCTTTGGCGCCGGGAGAGCCCGCGCACATGAGCCACATAGGGGAGCAAGTCTTAAATGCGACATAGAAGTGGATTTTGTCGAGGTTGCAAAGGGCGTAGAGAAGACAATTGAGTTAACAAGGAGAGAACCTTGCGAGAAATGCAACGGCACAGGTGCTCAAGAGGGTACGCGTCCTATTACTTGCTCGTATTGCGGTGGCAGAGGCGAAGTTCAGCAAAGCCAGGGGTTTTTTATGCTGCGTACTACATGCCCCAGGTGCAGGGGCAAAGGAACGATTATTGAAATGCCTTGTTATAAA
>JACQHT010000014.1 GCA_016198835.1 Planctomycetota bacterium
GAGCGTCACGTTGCCAACGTGAATGTCGTGGGTTCGAACCCCATCACCCGCTCCAGTTAAGTTGAGAGTTAAGGAGTTAAAGAGTCAAAGAGTTAAAAGGTTTTAAACTCTAAACTCATAACTCTGAACTTGTAAGAATGGGGGTTTGAGTTGGAAACAGCTGAGATAAATGTACAAATCGAAGAAGTGGGACCTTGTAAAAAGCTTTTGAAGATAGAGGTTCCTAAGGAAAATGTCGAAACAGAGTGGGAAAAGCGATTTGCTGAGGTCTGTCAAGCGGCGGAACTACCTGGCTTTCGCAAGGGACGCGCTCCTAAAAAACTTGTAGAAAAACGCTTTGGTGAGCAAATTAAAGAGGATGTTAAACAGGCTGTCGTTAGCGATTCTTACCAGAAGGCAATCGAAAAGAACGACATTAATCCCATCGGATTGCCAGAGTTTAGCGATATAGATTTCGACCCAGGTAAGCCGCTTAATTTTAAAGTTACTTTAGAAGTCAAACCCACTTTTACTATTGAGAATTATCGGGGCATTAGACTAATTAGAAAATCTGCCGCTTTAACAGATGAAGAGGTTGAGAAGGCGCTTAATAATATTGCCGTGCAAAAGGCACAACTGAGTGTGGTGGAAGATGGTAAAATCGGGCATACAGACCATGTTATCTGCGATTGTCAGGTAAAAATTGATAAGGATGTTATCTGGCAGGATAGCGATATCGAGATAATGGCATCTAATCCTTTAGTAACAGGTATTGATGCTCCGGGGCTTGCCAGCGCCCTGATTGGAATATCGTCCGGGGAGCAATGCGAAGTTAGTGTGAAATTAGTTGATGCTTTCCCTGTAAAGGAACACCAGGGTAAAAATGCCACTTTAGTATTAACCATAAAAGAAATAAAAAGACCTAAAGTACCAAAGATTGATGATGAACTGGCAAGGCAGTTGGATTTTGATTCCCTCGAGGAGTTAAAGAAACACCTGCGTGAGAGGTTGGAGCATGACAAACGAACCTGGGTTCAACGGAATCTTACATCTCAACTTTATGAGAAGTTATTTGACATGGCAAACTTTGACCTGCCAAAGGATTTAATAGCTCGGCAATCAGAGAGAAGACTAAGACGGTACCAATTAGAGTTACTCTATAAGGGTACTCCAGTAGATAAGATTCGGAAAGAGGCAGAGTATTTAAAGAATGCCTCTGAAGAGTCTGTTGTACGGGATGTCAAACTATCTTTTATCCTTGAGCAAATTGCTGATAAAGAAAAAATTTATGTAACGGAGACTGACATCGAAAACAGGATTGTTGAGATGGCAAATGCTCATCGTACAACACCTGCTAAACTGCGCAGGCAACTTGAAAAAGATGGTGACATTTCTAACTTGAGATACACAATGAGAGAAGAAAAAGTGATAAACTTATTAATGAAGGATGCTGTTCTTGAAGATGAAGGGAAAATGCAGTGATAAGTGCCGAGGTGATAGTGGCGAGTGAAAAAAACACCTTGACTGGCATCTTACCACGCGTCACTTTTTATACAAAGAAGGAGTTTTAAGGTGAATAAATATTTTTCGGCAAATCATAGCCTGGTTAATGAACCTTCTGGGTCTAATTTCAAAAACGTTTTTGTTCCTTTTGTGATTGAAAAGACGGGTTACGGCGAAAGGCACTACGACATCTTCTCGAGGCTTCTAAAGGACCGTATAATCTTTATAGGCTCTCCTATTGATGATGATGTGTCAAACCTCGTGATTGCGCAGATGCTGTTCTTACAGAACGAAAACAAGAATCAGGATATTAATCTTTACATTAATTCTCCCGGAGGCTCTATTACGGCTGGGCTTGCTATTTACGATACAATGCAGTTTGTTCAATGCGATGTTTCAACCTATTGCATAGGTCAGGCGTTTAGTATGGCGGCAATCCTGCTGGCAGCCGGTACAAAGGGTAAGAGGCACGGGCTGCCACATAACCGCATCATGCTCCATCAGCCATGGGGAGGGATGAGGGGTACTGCCGTTGATATAAGCATACAGGCAGAAGAAATAATGCGCCTGAAGAAGTACCTTAATGAGATTCTCGTCACTCATACAGGCCAAAAAATGAAACGTGTAGAAGAGGACGTTGATAGGGACTTCTATATGTCATCGGAAGAGGCAAAAGAGTATGGGATTATAGATGAGGTTGTGGAATCATTGAGGGCTGAGAAGGCTGTTTTCGCAACTGTTGGCGCATAATATGTAGGGGCAGGTCTCGTACCTGCCCTATTGGGCAACCCAAGGGTTGCCCCTACAAAAATGATTGACATTTTACTTGGCATTTTAATGCTTGTTGTATTAATCCGTGTTCCGGGACCACCTAAGGTAGGGTTGCTGATTTTATTAGGGCTACTTTACTGGATAAACAGAAGAAGAAAAAAAACAAAGCCGCAACAGCATGGAGTAATAAAAGATGAGGGTAGAAATATTGTAACCCTCTCTAAGGACCAGTACAAGGTACATTAACAGCAGTGGCGAGGGCCGAGGTGTCAGTAGCAAGTGAAAGAAGATTTAAAATATATTCCTTGACTAATACCTCGTCACTCGTCACTTGTCACTTTTGGGAGAGAGTATGTTGAAATTAAAAGCAGATTGGGTTGGACCTATCGTTCTATTGTTTTGCTTAACAGGTTGCATGTCTCCAATGATTATCAAGACCGAACCACCAGAGGCAAAGACCTATGTTAATGTAAAATATGTTGGTTTATCGCCAGTTACTTGTAACGGAAGGGGCTGGCTCTGGGGAAAGAGAGAGGTGCTTGTTATGAAACAGGACTATAAATCAACGATAAGGATGGTTAACAGAGTGCCTCGAAAACCAGAAACTATGTTGCAAAAAACCATTTTCAGACCAGCGTATCTTGGCTCATGGTACTGGCCCGAAGAGGTTTTTATAGAATTGGAAGAGAAGACAGAGACGCCTCCTGAATAACCTCTCAATGGGTGGCATGGACAAACTTGTTTGTCCGTGCTCAAGCTTATTTGTGAAAAATGTAGGAGTATCTTGAATGTTAGTAAAAGATATCATGAAGACCGATGTTATAACCCTCGATACTGATGCAAAACTTGGTTTTGCTGAAGAGATAATGTATCTTGGAAGGATAAGACATCTGCCAGTCGTGAAGAATGGTTTTTTAGTAGGGATTATATCGCAGAGAGACCTTTTTAAAGCCTCGCTTACATCAATAATAACAACATGGAAGGAGAATAAAAAGTTTCTTGATTCCATTGAGATTAAAGAAGTCATGGTAA
>JACQHT010000208.1 GCA_016198835.1 Planctomycetota bacterium
TGGCATAACTGCCAAACAGAAAAACCCCTTCTATTTTAATATCAGAAGGAAATCCCTTTATATATTCTGAAACTAATTTTCTAACGTTAATTTTTTTTCTATCCATAGGAATAGCCTTTTAGTCCTTGAATTCAGAGTACAGACAACAGAAGACAGACAACAGACAAAAACCTGTGCGCTGTGTTCTGTTCTTTAAATTCCGCAATCCGCAATCCGAATTCCGCATTTCTTAATCTATTTAATCTTGGAAAAGTCTAACTCGTATTCCCTTTCGTGTGAATCAACCTTGAGGATGATTGTTGTCTTTGCCTTGGGGTCTATGGTGGAGTAAGGGAAAACGGCGTTTACACTCGTCCAGTCTTCCCTCATCCTTATGCCAGGCCTCATTTCCTTCGGCTTTATAACCTTATCGCCCTGTATTAACTCAATATAAACTTCTTTTGGAAATGCGCCGAGTTCTTCCCTTACGTTGCCGAGTATTTCCAGCTCGTTAGATTTAAGGATTTCGTTAACTTCCTCCTCTGTTAGCTTTTTATCCCTTCGTGCATTCATTGCCGCAAGAACGGATATTAATGTGAGCTTGCTTTTAACAAACCCGCCGTCTGACTCGGGCCACCTGCCATAAATAGCCCTCTTTAATGGTTCTACCTTGAATATATCGGCGCTGTGTGCCTCACCGAACTTTATAGCCTCATCTATATCCTTCTTTGTAGGCTTAAGCTCAATTGCCATAGCGACATTTGAGAGAAGAATACAAGATACTATTAACGATATGCACGTTTTCTTTACATCCATTGTTATAACTCCTTTCTTAAGGAAGGTCTCAGGTCTTCCTCGGTTTCAAAACCTCTTTAATCTGCCTGAGGGCGAATTTGTGGTCTTCTTTGGTTAGGGCGGCAACGCAATCTTCCGGCACGGTAACACCATAACCCCTCATGTAGGCATCTACGGCTGTGTATAATATGCAGATGTTAGTACATACGCCTGTAAGTATCAGATGGTTTACGCCGAGTCTCCTCAGGGTACTATCAAGTGTGGACTCAAAAAAGTTGGAGTAGGTTGTCTTTGGGATTATAGAATCGCCCTTCTGCGGCTTGAGTTCGTCAATTATATCAGCACCCTTCGTGCCTTCGACAGCATGGGGGGGCCAAATCCTGAACTCAGGGTCATCCTTCTTATGCCTATCGCAACAGTACAGGATCGGTATATTAGTCTTGCGGGCATTCTCTATCTGCCTCTGGATGTTTGCAACTATATCCCTTCCCCCGGAAACCTCAAGAGGAGCGCCCTTGTCTATAAAATCCCTCAGCATGTCAGTAATAAGCAACGCCTTTACCTCTTTATTCATTGTGCTTATTTCCTTTTTGGTGACACGGACAAACAAGTTTGTCCATGCCACCCTTTACTTTAAAGTTTTTGTAACTTTGCATATACTCTGAAGTCAATTTCCTGAAATATGCTATCCTTATATTCAATGTCTTGCAGCCATGTAAGGTCAATCTGGTTTTTTTTAATCTGTTCATAAAGGGTAATAAATCTACTTATGTGCTCTCTGGTTCTTCTTTCTGCGTAGGGAGCCATTGTGCCGGCGGTCATAATAAAAGCCCAATCACTGCTCTGTGCCAATAGCAATTCACGAGCCGCCAGATTAAGCGCCCTTTTAGTATCCCCTTCTGCATTATAATATGAATTAGCTAATTCTATCATCCTTTCTTCTGCCTTATGGAGATGCCTGTAAATCCAGTCGTTTGACCCGTTAAGCCAGACCTCGTTGTAGCCTTTATCGCCCCATGTAGATTGGGAAGGCGTTACTATTTGCGCCTTAGGATTTTCACTGATGTACTCACTCGGGGTTATAAGTTTCAGTTCTTGCTGGTCGCAGGCAATCTTCCTTATCAAGTAATTCAGGAATTGAGGTCCCTCAAACCACCAATGACCATATAACTCTGCATCGTATGGTGAAATAATTATAGACTTAATGCCGAGATGTTCGCTGAGATACCTTGCCTGAGCCTGGCGGTTAAACATAAAATTGCCCGCATGTTCAGCCGCCTTTTCTCTTGCGGCATTAGGGTCATAAGGCTGCTTATCAGAAAGGGGAACGTTGCCCGTTATTTTATAATATTTTATCCCAACATTTCTCCTAACGCCGTCAGCATGTAGATACGGTCTTATGTAGTCGTAATCAGCATCATAGCCAAGGTCCCTGTAAAATTCCCTGTAATTCCAATCACCGGGATAGCCGTCCTTTGCGCTCCAGACCTGTTTTGAGGACTCTACGTCGCGTCCGAAGACTGCTACCCCGTTAGGACAAAGAATAGGGGCAAATATGCCATATTTAGGTCTCGGAGAACCGTGTAAAATTCCATGTGTATCCAAGATAAAAAATTCTACACCTGCCTTTTTTAGCTCTGCCTCAATTCCAGGACGATAACCGCACTCTGGCAGCCAGAATCCTTTTGGCAACTTGCCAAAATGTTTTTTATAATTGTTACATCCAGCCTGTACCTGTGCATGAATGGCATCTTCTGTTAACATCAGAGGGAGAAAGCCATGCGTGGCGGCAGAGGTAATTATCTCTAACTTCCCTGCACTTTGAAATTTTCTGAAGGCATCGAGAATATTTCTCTTATATACGTCCTCATAAATATACCTGACCTTTGAGAGCCTTTGCTGGTACATAAGGGCGGTATTATGAAATGGGGTATTCCTTGTATGGTGAACCTCCCTTTCCATTAGTTCCACACGTTTATTTATGTAACGTGCGCACCTATCCTGAAGCAATGGGTCAACAAGCATCTCACAAAGGGGCGGGGTTAAGGACATCGTGATGCGGAAGTCAATATTATCATCAAGGAGGCCCTGGTAGACGTCTATCAGAGGTATGTAAGTCTCTGTAACTGCCTCAAAAAGCCAGTCTTCCTCCAGAAACTCCTCATGTTCTGGATGCTTTACAAAAGGCAGATGTGTATGCAGGATAATTGCTAAATACCCGATAGGCATTATTTGCCTTGCTCTTTCCGCTGAGTTTGAAGAATTGGAGACCCTGGAACATGCGCCTCAAACAACCAACCCTCGTACCATCGCCCGCCGGGAGATACCCATGTAACACCCTCCGGGGTCGCCTTCTTAAACTCTCTGAATACAAAGCCCCAGTATTCGGCATATTCCCGGGATGTGCCAGCACGTGGTGTCTGCACGGGATTTGAACTGGCGAGGGTCAAGAACTCGCCGTGCTGGGTGGAAAATCCCAAATCAATGATATAGCCCTTATCATCAGTAACCCATAAGTACCAATTCCTTGCATCAACGTTGATAGGCACACCGTAGTAAGCATCTTCACCAAAATGATGAACACGCAGAGACCAGTATTTTGGTCCCTTATGATAGTTCAGTATCTCCTGGCTCTTAAATCCTTTTAGGTCCCAATAGACAAATATGCAATGGGGGTCTCTTACAAGGGCAACAATCCTGTCATCCCCATAGTGTTCAGGCAGTAAGGGTCCACGGTCTATGTAAGGCTGGGCTTCAATGCGGACCCTCAGCTCTTCCCTCTTGAGGGGAGGGACAGGTGGGGCTGAAACAGATGGTTTAACGGGCTTCTCTTCTGGAGGGGTAATGATTTTAACCTCCTCTTTTACAGTAGGGGCGTATCGCAATACGCCCCTATCTTTCGTTTCTTCTTTTGGCAGATGTTTACTACAAAAAGAGTAAAATCTTTCCGCCAACCGTGGTGAAAGAAGAGACAATAAATCTCTTATAAGTTTAACAATTGTCCAGAGTATTTCAGTCAGTGATGGGTTATACTGATAGCTTTTTTTCATAGAATCGTAGATTTCTCCTGCTTTTTTGAAAGAAAGCGCTTCAATAGAAAATTATAAATGGAAAATTAAAAAATAAAAATTCAATTATTTTAATTTTAAATTTTTCATTTAGGTATTTCTATTTATTTTTTTTAAGGCAGGCCATTACAGAGGCATCTCCTTGGGAACCACTACAATGCCCTTTTCTGTGATAGTAAAGTGTTTAGCATCCTCCTCAAGGTTATAACCAATACACATGCCATCAGGAACAACCACGGATTTGTCTATGATAGCCCTGCGTATCTTTGCATGTTTACCAATGCGTACGTGTTCCATAATAATTGAATCGTAAACCTCTGAGTGGCAATCAATCCTGACGTCTGGGGAAAGTAATGACCGCTCTACCCTTGCGCCGCTGATAATACAGCCTGCAGATACAATGGAATTTAACGTAACTCCCATGCGGCCACCCGAATACGCCTCCGCAAAGACGGTCTTTACAGGTGGATATTGCTCCTGATAGGTGCGTATAGGCCAATCTTTGTCATAAAGATTAAATATCGGGTCAACGGCAACGAGGTCCATGTTTGCCTCCCAGTAGGCATCAAGTGTACCAATATCCCGCCAATATTTCACCTCTTTTTTATTTTCATCCTTAAAGTCGTATGCATATATCACATCTCTTCCAATTATTGCAGGGATAATGTTTTTCCCAAAATCGTGTTCCGATGGCTTCTTTACATCTTCTATTGTGCGCTGAACGAGGGTCTTTGTATTAAAGAGGTATATACCCATAGAGACCATCGCCTTATCAGGGTTACCTGGCAATGGTTTTGGGTCGGACGGCTTTTCCTCAAAATTAATTATCCTGAAATCCTTGTCAACCTGAATTACTCCAAAACGCTTCGCATCCTGAACCGGCACCTCAATGCATGGTATGGTTAAATCTGCCTTTTTTTCTTCATGATAGGCAAGCATATCTCTGTAGTCCATCTTGTAGACATGGTCACCTGCCAAGATTAGCACCTTTTCTGGCCGTTCTCTTTCGAGTGTATATATATTTTGATACACTGCATCGGCAGTGCCGCGATACCACTCCTGGCTGATTCTTTGTTGCGGGGGTATGGCTTCGATATATTCATCGAGCGCTGTATTAAAGATGTTCCAGCCGACCATTAAGTGTCTGTCGAGTGAAAAGGATTTATACTGGGTTAATACAGCAATTTTGCGTAACCCAGAGTTCAGGCAGTTACTTAGAGTAAAATCAATTATACGGTAAATCCCGCCGAATGGCACGGCAGGTTTAGCCCTGTCTTTAGTTAGGGGATAAAGCCTCTCACCCTGTCCACCTGCAAGAATCATGACAAATATATTTTTAAAAATATTAAAATCGTAAGAATGTCTCATATACCCCAAACCCACTGTTTACATGACAAACATGAACAAACAAGTTTGTCCATACCACCCGGTATGCCTACGCATTTATGTTGAGCATTTCTTTTATTTTATTCTTTAATTCAGTTAAATCAGATGACTTGACAATGTAGGCATCGGCAGACCAGGTCATAAAGTTGTCCTTATAGCTACTGTAAGCCGTATTAATAATGATAGGGATTTTGCTGTGCTTTGCAAGTATCTTACCCATAGCTTCTATACCATCCATAGTGGGCATGGTAATATCCATTACTATAATGTCCGGGACGCATTCCTCGACCCTTGCAATTGCCTCTTTGCCATTTTTTGCGAGCATTACGTTGTAACCTTCAAGACTCAACTCCTGCTCGTAAAGCAAGCCTTGATTTTTGTCATCCTCTACAACCAGAACAGTTTTCATAACATTACCTCCGCTCAGATGTGTCCGCGAGTTAAGGGTCAAGACTCGGGACGCAAGACTCATGTTAGTTTTTTTTCGTCACACATTACTGGTAAATATACAGAAAAGGTTGTCCCCCTTCCCACCTCGCTTTTTACTTTTAATTGACCTTCGTGCTCATCTATAATTTGATGCGTTACGGCAAGTCCTACACCAGTGCCTCCGGGTTTCGTTGTGTAGAAAGGAACAAAGATATTTTCCATTACTTCTTGTGTCATGCCCTCACCGGTATCAATAACATCAATTCTAATACAATTATCTTCAGTTACAGTTTTCATCGTAAGTGTACCCCCCGTAGGCATAGATTCCACCGCATTTTTAATCAAGTTAACAAACACCTGTTTAATCAGGTCTGGGTCAACTATTGTTTTAGACAAATTGGGAGTAAACTCTTTAATTAGTTGAATCCCCTGCATCCTTAAAAGTGGTTCAAATAGTAAACATGCATTTTCAACAATCCCATTAATCTCTGCCTCTGTCTTTAAGGGTTTCTGGGGTTTGGTAAAATCCATCACGTTGGCAAGAATCTTCTCCAGGCGTTTAACTTCGTCTTTAATTATCTGGCTGCTTTCTCTGACGCTATCATCGTTGGTACATTTGCGTAGAATAGTTTGGGCAAATCCCCCTATAGTCGTAAGGGGGTTTCTAATCTCATGGGCAATATAAGCTGCTATCTTACCCATAATCGCCAGTCTTTCCGAACGGATGAGCCTCTCTTGAATATCCTTTAACTCATTGATTTTATCCTCAAGGCGTTTGTAAGCCTGCGCATTCTCAATAGCAAGGGCAGCCTGATTGGCAAACATCGTCAAGAGCTCCACATGGTCTTTAGTTATTGGTGTTGAACTATATAGGTTGTCTGCAACTATTACCCCAATAACCTCACCCCTTGCAACCAATGGTATACACAAGAATTCCCTGGCGCCTAATATGCGGGTAAATTCTTTAGTTACCCGCGGGTCTTCCGTAGCATTTTTTATGAGGATAGGCTTTCTCTGAAGCGCACAGGAAACTACCACCTCCTGCTCTTGCGATAAAGGGTAGGCGAGTAGTTTTGTCATAATATCCAAAGGAGTACCCTTTATATAGGCGTAATCAGCCTCTTTTATAAAATCCTCAAAGGTTGTATATTTCTGGGTTAATTTCTGCCATACCTGATAAGCCTCTTCCGCACTTGCGGGACCGACCGCCATCCTCCCGCATATAGTGTCCCTACGCACGTTAACCAAAAAAAGGAAGGCTCTATTAAATCCAAGGGCATGTCCAGCCGTTACACAGGTTAGGATAAGGTGCAGCAGTCTGTCGAGATGGAGTGTTCCTTGCATAGCTTCGCCAAGCTGCCTCACCAAAGAGAGTTGGTGAACCCTTTTTTCATTCTCGGTGGCATCAAGGGACATTACAAGTATGTTCTTAAGGCGGCCTTGCTCATCCATTATAGGCGTTGAGATGATGTGCGAGTACTTTACTTCGCCCTTTTCGGTAAAAGCCCTCATTTCTGTGCAGAGCCCGTCTGCCCCACCTAATATCATATTTGCTGGACACTTACGCCGTATTTCTGCATCGCAGTGGTATATGTCCTGACAATACATTCCAATAGGGTTTTCAAGTAAATGCAGCCTATCCTTCAGGGTATTACTTGCCCATACCACCTTCAAGTTATTATCGAGCAGGGTTACGCCTGCGCCCATTGCCTCCACAATCTTTTCTAAGTTCAATTTTTCACTACGTAATTGCTCCTCGGTCCTTTTCCTTCCAGTTATATCATGTGTTACCGATAGAAACCCAGCAAATGCCCCATCGTCACCAACAAGGTTTGTAGTATATTCATAAATGATGATTTCTTTACCATCTTTTCTTAACGCGGACGCTTCCCTTTCCACATTACCATGTGCCCTGCATTGCTCTAAAGTCTCTTTAAGATAGAAAGGGGATTTTGTCAGAAATTCTGGCGTGCGTTTGCCAACCATTTCATCTGCCATGTAACCAAAAATCTTTTCATTACCGGGGTTCCAATACGTGTAAACCCCCTTTTCATCCATCCTGCTTATTCCCAGTGGAATATACTGCAGAATATGCTCCAATTGCTGATTAGCCCGCCTTCTTTCCATTTCTTCACTTCTTTCAAGGACGAAAATCGTAAACCGCCTTCTCCATTTCAACAACCCATGGAACCTCTGGCTTTAATCTTAAAAACCACCGAGGTAAAATAACAGAACTTTGATAAACCTGTTCAAAACCCCTTTCCGATTGAGATACAGTCTGAATAGGGAAGACCCACACATCCGCAGGTATTCTCCACTTTAATTGTACCCTAACACCCAACCATTCGTCAACCAATTCTACCCCTTTCTGGGATGTATATTCTACCTCCACGGCTAAATGCCCGGCGTTATCCTTACCCTCTAATTTATAATATCTACCGAAGGCATTACCGGCGGACATAGAGACGTTAAATTCCACGCCGAAGCAGACCTCTATGTCTTGCCGGGAAAGATTTTTTATGCAATAACTAATAGACAAAGTGGGGCTATTCTTATCCAGTCTTACAATCTTTTCAACGCCTATTGGCAAACGTTTGCCATTTTGGGTAACACTTCCCATGCGTTGAAGAAGAAGCATTACATTCTCATCCGCCTGAGGCGGATCATTTAAACCAACTTCGTATGGCGATTGGACAAAATCTCCTAACTCATCGTACGTGCAATGGGCAACGTCTTCAAGCCTGGTATCCATTCTAAAAAAATGGTCTATTAAGCTTTCTCGCAGATACCAGTCATAATGAAGCATTTTCTCTAAACCTTCTTGTTGAGGGGCTACAATGTCATGGATACTTTTTACCCGGTCGCCTTGTACTTTGCTGCTGGAAGATGCAATCTTTTTGTGGTACGCTTCTTTTCGGCGTGCAAGTGTATTTAAAAGATTTAATCCTTTTGCCTTATAATCAAACTCGTAAAGATGCCCTCCTCTATCAGGTTTAAAATAGGCGCTCAGGTGTTCGTTGCCAATATATACTTCAGCATTAGTGTCAAGGTCGAAGTCAGTAACCTCTTTATATAATTTACCTGACGAATTCCCTTCTGCAATCTTCTCTGCATTAAGAAGGTGCTTATAGGTGGCGAATCTTAGATGAGGTAGGTACAAGCCACCAAAAATCCCGTGCCAGTATGCATCATTACACTGTCCCTTAAAGAGCTCGGTAGCAGCCTCCTCAAAGGATTCGTTTTGAGCTTTTAGAGCAAAGACCTTTTTGCCCACATGGAGCATCTTTGCATACAACTGGTTTGATTCTGGATACTTTACCTTAAAATTTCGCCAGAACCCACCCTTTATAAACCGTATTGCAGAATTGCCCCAGGGTTGAGCCTTGATTTTGTCTGCGACCTCTTCGTACTTTAGAATCCCCTCTACAGGCAAAGCCCATTCCATCATTTCACGATAAGAAGTATCGGGGATGTATATCTTACCCTTTGGAGGGAGACGGTCTATTGCCTTGCTGAATGTGATTATGTTTAACCATTCTCGATTATCAATGAGCGCCTTGATAAATCGTTCAAGCCACCCACTGGTGTAAACATGCTCGTAGGTCTTAGGCCATACGCCGAATTTCTCCCCGTCATCGGCATAAACCATTATATTGTTGCCTTCCTCAATAGCCTTAGCACGGAGGTAATCAATCGTTGCCTCTGGCGTTCCAAAAGGAATGGAATAACGGAGTTTTTCGCTCGAGGCAAATACCTTCAGGATGTTTCCCTGGTCTTCGGTGACATAATAGCCGTCAAGTTGATTTTCCTCAAGACCGGCGCACTTAAAATGGGAATCATCCACAACGGTGTACTCCACACCCGAAACTGCAAGGGTCTTTGTAAGGCTTTGTTCCCAGACGCGTTCAGCAAGCCATATACCCCTTACATGCTGACCAAAATGGTGAAATAGATAGTCTCTATATTTGCATAACTGACCAATCCTGTCCCTTTCAGGCAGCATAACCAATATGGGCTCATAAAAGCCGCCGCCCATCAGCTCTATTTGACCCCTGTTTGCCATCTCGTGTATCTGTCCAAAGAGGGCAGGCCTTTTGTCCTGAATCCATTCCAACAGGCTTCCTGAGAAGTGCATATTAAACCGTATCTCAGGATACTTGCTCATCATATCTAAGAAAGGCTGGTAAGCCTTATTGCAAGCCTCCTCAATTACATTATCAAAATTACCTACGGGCTGGTGATTATGAATAGCAAAGATGAAATTAATTTTTTTCATACAGCCTAAACCTTCTTCTCTACTTTCTTTTTGCCAACGATTTCAATGACCTCATTATCCTTTTCATCATAGATTTCAATCTCGTTCTCAGGACTTAATAAATACTTTAAAGGATAATCTTCAGTATTCAGAATTTCTATGCCAACCAAATTACCTTTGCCATCGATATCCAGATTCAAATTGTCATTTACTTCAATGGTCTTTACTCCACCTTTCTTGTGTGATTGTAAGTTAATATATATTAACCCTCCGTATCCTTTTGTGTATTCTATCTTCATATTTTTTCTTCATGGTATTCCGTAGCTTTCGCGTAGGATACCCTATTTTCATGCTTCCGTGTGTGCACGGACAAACAAGTTTGTCCATGCCACCTTATCTTCTATTTCTGTTTTTTGTGTGGCGGGTTAATTTTACCGTTCTCAAATCTTTAAGCCTTTTGTAAAGCCTTTTCGTAAAGCTTGGCGTATTCCCTTGCGCTATGTTCCCATGACCAGTCTTGCTTCATCCCGTGCTTCATTATTCTTAGCCATCTTGCCTTGTCCTTGCATAATGTAACAGCCCTTGTGATGGTTTTAAGTAAAGCCTGCGAAGTAAATTCGTCGAAAGAGAACCCGTTTGCTTTGCCATTTTTCAATGTTGCAGGTGTGCAATCTGTAATGGTATCGGCAAGTCCGCCAGTATTTCGAATGAGCGGCACTGTCCCGTATCTAAGGCTGTATAGCTGGTTCAAGCCGCAAGGTTCGTATTTAGATGGCATTAAAAATATATCTGCCCCCGCCTCAATCTCATGAGCAAGGGCGTTGTCAAAACCTATATATATACCCACCTTTTTAGGGTATTGCTTTGCATATGCTTTGAACCGGCTTTCGTACTCTATATTACCGGTTCCAAGCAGAACAAACTGCAAATCGAGTTTCATAAGGTCATCAAATATATCTGCAAGTAGTAACACACCTTTTTGCACATCTAAGCGGGTTATCATTGCCAGTACTGGAACGTCCTTTTGTGGAAGATTAAACCTTTGCTGGAGATGTCTTTTGCATACTTGTTTACCCTTCAAATCGTTAATTGAGTAATTAGCAGGTATCAACCTGTCATGCGCCGGGTCCCACACAGAGTAATCTATCCCATTTAATATACCGTAAAGGTCTTTCGACCTTTCCCTAAGTATGCCTTCAAGCCCCTTTCCAAAATCATCGGTAGTTTGAATCTCCTCAGCATACTTTTTGCTAACTGTGTTAATTACATCTGAGAAGACTATACCACCTTTCAAAAGATTAAGATTGCCAAAGAACTCCAGTTGCTTCCAGTTAAATAGACTCCAATCAAGCCCCGTTAATTTCATGTCCCAGTGCCAGAACAGCCCCTGATAGCCAAGGTTGTGGATTGTGAACACGCTCCTTACTTTCTGAAAGCATAGGTCTGTTGCATAAAGGGTCTTAAGATAGACGGGTATTAGAGCCGACTGCCAATCGTTGCAGTGAATAATATCAGGCGTTAATTTAAGCAGCTTTATTGCCTCGAGAACGCCCCTGGAGAAGAATATAAATCGTTCACAGTTGTCCGCAAAATCCTTGCCTGTCTTCGGGTCCTTGTAAAGTTCATTCCTTCCATAATAACCATCGTTCTCGATGAAATAGATGGGCGTTTTAGATTCGGGTAAGAATCCCTTATATATACTGCCTGGTTTTGAATTGTTGAATATTGGTATTTCAAACGAAAGATTCATTTGTACAGGGTTTGTCACATTTTTCACACCTTTATACAAAGGCATAAAAACTG
This sequence comes from Planctomycetota bacterium, assembly GCA_016198835.1. Taxonomy (GTDB): domain Bacteria; phylum Planctomycetota; class Brocadiia; order Brocadiales; family Subterrananammoxibiaceae; genus Subterrananammoxibius; species Subterrananammoxibius californiae. The sequence goes on from JACQHT010000208.1 coordinate 11,716, forward strand.
TAACGTTGTGCCCCAGCTTGCTCAAGCATTTTGGCAGCGTACCAGCAACGTCAGCCAATCCGCCAGTCTTGGCAAATGGCACTATTTCTGGAGAGACGTAGATGATGTTCATTGGGATATGCTCCTCTTATTAATTCCCACGACACGGACAAAACGAGTTTGTCCGTGCCACCCCCCTATTTATTTACCTATGTAGTAAGCTTACCGTCAACCTTGCGTAAATATTCAGCGGCGTTCTCTGGAGGCACGGTATTAATATAGTATCCTGTACCCCATTCAAACCCTGCAACCTTCGTAAGCCTCGGTATTATTTCGATGTGCCAGTGATAATATTCAAGTTCACCAGAGTTAAAAGGACTGGTATGGAGTATATAGTTATACGGGGGCGAGTCGAGGGCAGTTTCAAGCTTTGCGAGTGTGGACTTTAATACCATTGCCAGTTCTTCTATCTCAATCTTCTGCGCATTTTCGAAATGAGCCTCATGCTGTTTTGGAAGTATCCATGTCTCAAAAGGAAACCGTGCGGCAAATGGCTCAAACGAAATGAAGTTGTCCTGTTCTATGACTATTCTTGCTCCAGTAGCTATTTCCTGCCGAACCATGTCGCAGAAGATGCATCTATTACGGTACCTGTAAAACTCCTCTGCGCCGCGCATTTCATGGTCAACTGTTATTGGTACAACGGGAGTGACAATTAGCTGGGTGTGTGAATGTTCAAGGCTTGCCCCGGCAACTGCCCCGACGTTCTTAAAGAGCATGCCGTAGGTGAACCGTTTATCCTTTTTCAGGTCAACCAATCTATCCCTATAGGTCCATAATATCTCCTGAACGTGCCCATTCTCAAGTTGTGTTAATGATACCACATGCTTAGGGCTTTCTATTATTACTTCATGAGCGCCTATACCATTCATCATATCATATATGCCATCGCCGCGTTTGTCGAGATTGCCCTCTATCCGCAAGGCAGGGAATTTGTTGGGGACTACCCGCACCCTCCACCCCCGCTGGTTTTGATAAGTGCCTTTCTCACGATATGCCATAATCTCAGGTGGCGTTTTATCCTCATTACCCTCACAAAAAGGACAAAAACCACCCTTAATTGGCTGTGGTTCTACCTTAAAATCGTTTGGTCTTGCAGCACGTTCCGTGGCAATTATTACCCACCGCTGTGACACAGGGTCTTTTCTTAATTCGGGCATAAGTTCATTCTCCTCCTTTTATTTCGGTCATTGGTTATGCACCTATTACCTACTTTCCCGTATCTATACCTGCCACATAACTTCTTCAAAATCCTTTGACGGCACCTCGAAGGTAAAAACTGTATCAATTGGCGCTCTTTGTATTATCTCTTTATCCCTCTCAATCTCCACAAAAAATTCTACCGCCATGCCAGGTTGAAGACCCAAATCCGAAAATGAGCTGCACAGTTCCAGTATCTCATCTACCGCCGCACAGTGAGGAATTTTTTTTGCGCTAATCGTACCATTTTCCATGAGTTCTATGTCCATCAATCCGCCCGAGGTGGACAGAGGACCGGGGATTCGAAACCGTATTTCTACTGGCGTTAAGAAATTAATAATAATTGAATCGTTAGCGGTTAACTTTCCAATTACTTCCTTAAAGAAGTCAATGCGCAAGAAGAAGTGGCTTATATCAAACCCAAAGAAAACCTCTTTAATAACCCAGCCCGACACCCTTTTCATTGCCCCAGCATCCTTTTCAGCTTCGTAGTGACCAGCGGCTATCCACTCAAAATAGTTACTGGACTTTCCATCGAGCTTAATACTCAGAAAACCCTTTGGACTGGTATAAGGTCTTTTCCTCCCAACCCTTGCTATTGGCGCATCCAGGCTCTTTGGGTAATCTTCACCAACGAATTTATAAATGTTCTTGACATGCCTTCTGAAGAGCTTATCGAATTCATTGTCGTAAGCGGAAGAGTGGTCGTCTCCATACCACCAGAACCAGTCACTGCCCTCTGCTATGTATAGCTCTTCCCATGCCTTAATGGTAAGGTTGCTGTCTAATTTGGGCTCGCGCTCTCTTAATTGTCTGGTAAGAAAATCCCTTGCCTCAGCAACGAATTCCCATGCCTTATTCTTTTCCTCGTGACCTACCCACGTGGCAAGATTGTGCCCTATCCATGAACCCGAGAATAGCGTACGCAAGGTATCTGTGGGTGGATGCTCCTCCAAATAATCACCTATTCTTACAGTTTTAATATCTCTGTCGCCAACAAGGGCTTGGTATAACCCCCTCAAGAAATCGAGTCCGCTATTTGGATAGTACTCCCATGCGTTTTCCCCATCAAGAATGATGCTTACGAGCAGCGGCTCATCCCCCTTGTGCCTTTTAATAAAATCTATCCGCTTGAGAAAATCACTCACAGCAGTTCCGCTCTCGCATCTCGAATACTGGAAACCAA
>JACQHT010000196.1 GCA_016198835.1 Planctomycetota bacterium
AAATACGCCCTCACCCCTTGAACTTTGTATTGCTATGCAGGTGATGTTTTTGTTAAAATATATTTTATTAATCCCCCTGAATCCCCCTTTACTAAAGGGGGACTGAGGGGGATTTCTCAGGTTTAGCGTGAGCGGTACTAATGAAGATAGACAATTACGAGTTTGGCAGGATAGTTATTGATGGAAAGACGCATACAAGTGATGTTATAATCTACCATGACCATGTGGATTCAAGCTGGTGGAGAAAGGAGGGGCATAAGCTCCAAATGGAGGATTTAAGCGCCGCACTCGAGGGAAGCCCTGAGGTACTGATTGTTGGCACTGGCGCTGATGGAATGATGAAGATTACCAAAGAGGTGCAAACATATTTGAAATCCAAAGGAATAAAATTAATAAGCGCCGTTACAGCGGACGCCTGCAAAAAACATAATGAAATGACTGGCAATAGGGTTGTTACCGCACTTCATCTTACATGTTAGTTTGTCAATCCATGAATAACACCAATTCAATTCACTCTTTATATATCCATATTCCATTTTGCGAAAAGAAATGTAACTACTGCGACTTTAATTCTATACCCGCCCCTTCAAGGGAGAAGGAGAGTGTGAGGGTGTTTGATGAATATATAGAGGCTGTTGCAAAAGAGTTGCGAGTTGGGAGTTGCGAGTTACGAGTTACGACAAAGACTGTTTATATAGGTGGCGGTACGCCAACCTCTTTAAATAATGAGCAACTGGATAGGCTTCTTGGTAAGGTAGGGATGTATTACAATACGCCCCTGCTTGAGGAATATACCATTGAGGCAAACCCGGGTACACTTGATGAAGAAAAAATCAATATTTTAAGGCAACATAAGATTAACCGCATAAGCCTCGGCGTACAATCCTTCCATGATAGGACGTTAAAACTCCTTGGGCGAATTCATTCAGCGGAAGAGGCTAAACGAGCCTTTATGCTCCTCAGGGAAGGCGGCTTTAAAAATATTAATATTGACCTTATATACGGATGCCCTGAACAGTCGCTTGAGGAATGGCGTGAGGATTTAGAAACTGTCTGCGCACTTGTGCCAGAGCATGTTTCTACATATTGCTTGAGCTATGAGGATGGAACACCGCTCAAGAATGCCCTTGATAATGGCAATATTAAGAGATTGGATGAGCGGGACGAGCTTAAGATGTATAAACTGGCGAGAACATTTCTTAAGAAAAATGGGTACAGGCACTACGAGATATCTAACTTTGCAAAAGATGGTATGATGTGCCGCCATAACATCGTGTACTGGAGAAACGAAGGATATCTGGGCATTGGGGCAGGCGCGTTTTCCTACACAAATAGATGTAGGACCTCTAATGAAAAGGATGTTCAAAGATACATTGAGGCTATTAATTTTAAAGGCAAAGCCGCCTGTTTTTCTGAACAGCTATTGCCAGAGAAACGGGCAGGAGAGACGTTAGTTATGACCTTGAGAATGCTATCTGGCATTACAACGGAAGAATTTCTGAACACCACAGGCTTTGACCTTTTATTGACGTACGGAGAAAAGATAGCAAGGCTTGTCAAAATGGGCCTTCTAAGCTTCAACGGAAAACGGCTCAGGCTAACGCAAAAGGGTCTTAGCGTAGCCGATAGTGTAATGGTGGAATTTGTTTAAAGAACTTGGTATAATGACACACTTGAATTGTAATATTATTTCATATAAACATTGGAGGGAATTAGTTTGATTAGCGCAACAGAAATTAAGAAGGGAACGGTATTGAAGGTGGATAGTGAACTTTACGTTGTTATAGACTCCCAGCACATCACGCCTGGAAACTGGAGAGGTATGGTGCAGGCAAAGTTAAAAAGCCTTAAACAGGGTAACGTCGTCCAGAAGAGATTCAGGTCTACTGATAAGGTTGATGACGTGTACCTTGAACATAGGCTAATGGAATATCTCTATCAGGATGGCGATAATTATTGTTTCATGGATACAGAAACACTTGAGCAGGTTTTCATCCAAAAGGATGCTATAGCAGCAGAAATTCCTTACATAGCTTTAAATAGCCAGGCAAGGATTTCTTTCTACGATGGGAAACCCGTCTCAGTCGAACTGCCTGCTTCGGTTATATTAAGGGTAGAAAAAACCGACCCTGGTGTAAAGGGCGATACGGTTACTAACGTCTTTAAACCTGCAACGCTTGAAACAGGACTCGTCGTCAAGGTGCCACTATTTATAAACCAGGGGGAACGTGTTAAGGTAGATACACGCACAGGCGAATTTACAAGCAGGGAATAAAGGTTCAATAGTTCAAGAGTTAAAGGGTTTAAGGGATGATGCAAATCGAGGAATCAATCAAGAGTTACGGCAAGAAGATAGATAAGTTGCTCAAGGAAATCATCCCACCGGACAGACATGATTTCCTCGGTGAACCTATCTGGCACCACATGAATACAGGAGGCAAAAGGGTAAGACCAGCCATCTGCCTTATTACCTGCGAAGCCCTTGGTGGCAACCCTGACAATGCCCTGTATTTTGCCTTAGCCGTAGAGATACTCCACAATATGTTCCTTCTTCATGACGATGTAGAAGACGGCGACACAATGAGGCGTGATAAACCAACCGTATGGGTTAAGTACGGTATAGACAATGCAATTAACGCCGGTGATTACATGGTGGCAAAAGGCTATCAAAGCATTCTTGCCAGTCCCGTCTCTACCGAAAAAAAACTCAAGCTTGTAGAAGTTTTTACCCTGACTTACGAAAAGACCGTTGAGGGTCAGGCTCTGGATATTAACCTCAGGGCTGCTAAAGATATTACTGTAAAAGACTATTTAGAAATGGTAAGGCTAAAGACAGGTTACTACCTTGCTTGTGGAATGGTTGGAGGGGCTATTGTTGCAGATATTTCTGATACTGTTGTAGATAGTATATGGGAGTTGGGTAAAAATATGGGACCTGCTTTTCAGATACGAGACGACCTTATAGATTTAACGTATGGTAAGGGACGCGGCGGTGTAATTGGCTCTGATATAAAGGAAGGAAAGGCAAGCTTCCTCTATGCCTACTCCCTTGAGGTTGCAAACATAGAAGAAAAAGACAAGTTGATACAAATAATGGCAAAACCGAGGGAAGATACTACCGATGATGATATAAGGTGGGTCATGAATCTTTACGATAAATATGGCGTTAAGGAGTATGCACAAAATTACGCGGAGGATTTAATCAAACATGCACATAAAACAATTGAAAAGCTTCCAGTTGGTAACAAAGAGGTTTTCAGGGAAATTGCAAACTTTATGGCTCAGCGCACGGCTTAAAAATTCTTTGCTCGTTGCTCATTGCTCATTGCTCATTGCTTTTATCGGATGCGCCTCGAATTTAGAAAAACAACTCAACCATTACAATATGGGCGTAGAATACTACAAAAAAGAGATGTTTGATGAGGCTATTAAAGAACTTGAAACGGCAGTAAAGATTAACCCGAATCTTGGTGATGCACATCATGCACTTGGACAGGCATACATAAAAAAGGGTTCTACCAATGATGCAATTGCTTCGTACAAGAAAGCCTTAGAAATCGGTCCTAATTCTGCAGAGTTACACGGTGATTTAGCGCTCGCTTATAATCACAAAGGGTTAATTGATGAATCAATCTTAGAATATAGAGAGGCAATAGAAATCGAGCCCAAAAATGCTAAATGGCACAACAAACTGGGACGTCTTTATCATCACAGCGGAATGCTTGAAGACGCTGTTTTAGAATACAACAGGATACTCGACAACGAACCAGAAAATTCAGAGGCTCATTATAACCTCGGTACTCTTTTTATTGACATGGGATTGATAGATGACGCTACTGCTGAGTTTAATAAGGCATTGGAGGTTAATCCCAATGACGAAGGTTCCCATTACCAGCTCGAAATGATATATTACGCCAAAGGGATGACGGAGCAAGCCATTGCAGAGCTTGAGAAAGCCATTGAGATTAACCCGAAATTTGTAGAGGCTTATAATAATCTCGGCTTTATTTATTATGAAAAGGGTATGTATGACGAAGCGCTTAACAACTTCAAGAAGGC